>NZ_JAAQWS010000013.1:0-204356 GCF_012985645.1 Pseudomonas sp. WS 5410
CATGGCCGATGCATTCCTTATCGGCGCTTTGGTGAAGGGGTGGGGCGAAGTCTCCCACGGTCTGTACTGGCTAGAGTCAGATGCTGGCTTTTAGTCCCACCACCCCTACAAGTCTAACCATACAAGCTGGCTTGCCTGCGATGACGGTGTCTCAGTCGATAAATGTATTGGCTGATACACCGCCATCGCAGGCAAGCCAGCTCCCACAGGGGGGGAATGCAGCTTCGCGCCCCTGCTTTGCTGTTGCTGTTGCTCTGCTTTTGATCTGGCTTTTGATCTTGATCTGAGGCGCCCCGTTAAACCACGATGGCCGCAGGCAGGTATTGCGCAGTGGGCACCCCGGCATGGATGCCGGGGTAGCCGCGACACGGCCATGGATGGCCGATCGCGGCGGGCCCACGGAGCAATGCCTGACTGCGGGCATGCCGAGCCTAGGCGAGGCACCGAGTGGTGGGGCAAGAGCCCTTTTGGTTACTTTTGGGGCTCTTTTCCAAAAGTGACCCGCCGTAAGGGCGGAACCAATAGCCGCCATGACCGCAGCAACGGATATGTACTCACACCCAATAACCAAAAAAAGCGAGTTGTGTAGATACCTATGGCCATCACAGGCAAGCCAGTTCCCACACAAGCCCCCCCCATTTGAATTACGGTGATATTTCGCTTTTCTATAGGCAAAAAAAAGCGGCGCACCGACCAAGTGCACCGCAAACATGCCGTGAAGCACAGCAACAACGATTCGGTAAAGCCAATCAGTCCAGCAGCGCCAGCGCCTCGGCGGTGACTTCCTGGATGCGCGCCCAGTCGCCGTTCTTGATCCACTCCGGATCAAGCATCCAGCTACCGCCCACGCACATCACGTTTTTCAACGCCATGTAGTGTTTGATGTTGGCCGGGCCAACGCCGCCAGTGGGGCAGAATTTCACTTCGCCAAACGGTCCGCCCAGGGCCTTGATTGCCGCCACACCGCCGCTGACTTCCGCCGGGAACAGTTTGAAACGACGATAGCCCAGGCCATAGCCTTCCATGATGCCGGAGGCATTGCTGATGCCGGGCAGCAACGGGATCGGGCTGTCGACACTGGCTTCAAGCAGGTCACGGGTAATACCGGGGGTGACGATAAACTGCGAACCCGCCGCCTCGGCAGCCGCCAGCATGGTGCGATCAAGCACCGTGCCCGCGCCCGTCACTAACTCCGGACGCTGCTCACGCAGGACCTGGATGGCCTTGAGGCCGAACTGCGAACGCAGGGTCACTTCCAGCGCGGTCAAGCCACCCGCCGCCAGGGCATCGGCCAGGGGCAGAATGTCCTGTTCGCGGGCAATGGTGATCACTGGCAGGATCCGCGCCTTGGCGCAGAGGCTGTCGATCAGGGCAACTTTATCCGCCATGGACACGGTCGGGTGAGGGCTTTTCATAGCGGCTGATCCTTGGCTCATGGGCACCAGTAAATCTCTAGAGTGGGTTGCAAAAACGCGCGAATCGGCATGCCGGCAACATCGTCGCTGGCCAGCGCTTCGCTCAGGGTATGGAGTTTCGAATCGCCGGCAATCGACAACACGGTGTAACGGGCGCTGGCCAGCAATGCACGACTCATGGTCAGGCGCTGATGGGGCACGCTCGGCGCCAGCATCGGCCAGCACCGGCGGGTGCCATCGGGCTGCAGCGCTTCGGCCAGGTTCGGGCTGTTGGGGAACAGCGACGCGGTATGCCCGTCATCGCCCATGCCCAGCACCAGCACATCAATCGCCGGCAGTTCGGCCAGCAGGCGATCCGCCTGCTCGGCAGCGCCGTCCAGGTTCGCGGCGGCGCTGTAAAGGCTCAAGAACTTGGCCTTGGCCGCCGGGCCTTGCAGCAGATATTTCTTCAACAGGCCGGCGTTGCTGTCGGCATGTTCCACCGGCACCCAGCGCTCATCGGCCAGGGTAATGGTGACCTTGGACCAGTCCAGGCCCTGGCTGGCCAGGTTCTGGAAAAACGCCACCGGGCTGCGGCCACCGGACACCACCAGGGTCGCCTCGCCACGGGCACTGATGGCCGCGCGCAGTTGTTCGGCCACGTCGTTGGCCAAGCCTTCGGCCAACAGTACCGGCGTGCGGTACTCATGGGGTGTTACGCCCTGAGGCAGTTTCAAATCAGATATCGCCATACCACGACCTCCCATCCCGCGTAATCAGTGCAATGGAGCTCATCGGCCCCCAGGAACCCGCCGCGTACGGCTTGGGCGCATCACCGGACTTCTTCCACCCGGCGATCAACTGGTCACACCACTTCCACGCGGCTTCGATTTCATCTTTACGGACAAACAGGTTCTGATTGCCGCGCATCACTTCCAGCAACAACCGCTCGTAGGCATCGGGAATCCGTGCGCTGCGGTAGGTGTCGGAAAAATTCAGTTGCAGTGGACCGCTGCGCAGTTGCATGCCCTTGTCCAGGCCCTGCTCCTTGGTCATCACGCGCAAGGAAATACCTTCGTCCGGTTGCAGGCGGATGATCAGCTTGTTGCTGATCTGCAGGCGCTGTTCGGGGGCAAAGATATAGTGGGACGGTTCCTTGAAGTGGATAACGATCTGCGACAACTTTTGCGGCATGCGCTTGCCGGTGCGCAGGTAAAACGGCACCCCGGCCCAACGCCAGTTGCGAATATCGGCCCGCAGGGCGACGAAGGTTTCGGTATCGCTCTGGGTGTTGGAGTTATCTTCTTCCAGGTAACCCGGCACCGGCTTGCCGGCGCTGTAGCCAGCAATGTACTGGCCGCGCACGACCTGGGTGGTCAGGCCTTCCGGGCTGATCGGCGCCAGGGCCTTGAGCACCTTGACCTTCTCGTCGCGGATGCTGTCGGCGGACAAGTCGGCCGGCGGGTCCATGGCGATCAGGCAGAGCAATTGCAGCAGGTGATTCTGGATCATGTCCCGCAGTTGCCCGGCCTTGTCGAAGTAACCCCAGCGACCTTCGATACCCACCTGCTCGGCCACGGTGATTTCCACGTGGGAGATGTAATGCTGGTTCCACTGGGTTTCAAACAGGCTGTTGGCAAAACGCAGGGCAATCAGGTTCTGCACCGTCTCTTTGCCCAGGTAGTGGTCGATGCGGTAAGTGCGGTTTTCCGGGAAAAACTGCGCCACGGCGTCGTTGACCTTGCGCGAGGACTCCAGGTCCGAACCGATGGGTTTCTCCAGGACCACCCGGGTATTTTCCGCCAGGCCGACCTTGGACAGGTTCTCGCAGATCGCGCCATACACCGCCGCCGGGGTGGCGAAGTAGGCGATCAGGCGTTGTTCGGTGCCGGCCTTGGCGGCCAGGGCCACGTAGTCATCGGCATTCATGAAATCGACGTGCACATAGGCCAGGCGCGCGAGGAAGCGCGCAGCTACCGCTTCATCCAGTTCCTGACCGACGTATTTGCGCAGTTCGCGCTCGATGTGGTCCAGGTGCTGCTGCTCGGAGCCAGCTTCACGGGCCAGGGCCAGGATGCGGGTGTCGGCATGCAAGAGCCCGGCGCCATCGAGTTGATAAAGGGCAGGAAATAACTTGCGCAGCGCCAGATCACCCAAGGCGCCAAACAGGGCAAAGGTGCAGGGTTCCACGGTTATCGAAGGCATGATGTTTGTTCTTTTATCAAGTTAAGCTACAAATACCTTTTTTCAAGGCATCACTCAAGGAAAAATGTAGTAATAACCACAACATTTTCCCAAAATACGCATTGCGAGTGGTGGTGTTCAACTACCCTCAGTAGGATAGGCCACCGCCAAGGGCCGCTCGTCGACCTTTTACTGGCCCTTACTTGCATCGTCGCCCGAAGGAAAGACTGAATGGACCGCGTGCGCAATCTTCTGGAACAGATCCGGAACCGCCTCGAAGAATTGAACAAGGCCGAGAAAAAAGTCGCCGAGGTCATCCTGCTCAACCCACAGCAGGCGACCCGCTTCTCGATCGCCGCCCTCGCCCAAGCCGCCTCGGTCAGTGAACCGACGGTCAACCGTTTCTGCCGCTCGTTCGGCGTCAGCGGTTACCCTGAACTGAAATTGCAACTGGCGCAAAGCCTGGCCAGTGGCGCGGCCTATGTCAGCCGCGCCGTGGAGGCCGATGATAACCCCGAGGCCTACACGCAGAAGATTTTTGGCAGCGCCATCGCTTCATTGGACAGCGCCTGCCAGGCCCTGGACCCCGCGCTTATCAGCAAGGCCGTGGACTTGCTGATCCAGGCACGGCAGATCCACTTCTTCGGCCTCGGTGCTTCGGCGCCAGTGGCCATGGATGCCCTGCACAAGTTCTTCCGTTTCAACCTGTCGGTGACGGCCCACGCCGACGTATTGATGCAACGCATGATTGCCTCGGTGGCGCATACCGGCGAGCTGTTCGTGATCATTTCCTACACCGGCCGCACCCGCGAGCTGGTGGAAGTGGCGCGCATTGCCCGGGAGAACGGCGCCTCGGTGCTGGGCGTGACGGCCGAGAACTCGCCATTGGCCAAGGTCAGTACGGTGAGCTTGAACATCCCGCTGCCGGAAGACACCGACATCTATATGCCAATGACCTCGCGGATCATTCAGTTGACAGTGCTGGATGTGCTGGCGACCGGCATGACCTTGCGCCGTGGTGTGGATTTCCAGCCCCATCTGCGCAAGATCAAAGAGAGCTTGAATGACAGCCGGTATCCGGTGGGGGATGAGTTCAACTAAAGCTGGAATCGCCTCCAGCAGGGCCAGCCCAGCCCGCTACCTTGTGGGAGCGGGCTTGCCCGCGATGAGGCCCAGGGCAACACCACTAACCCCCCGCCCGGGCCTGCAAACTCAAATGCGCCCTCTCCCCCGGCGCCAGGCTGGCCCCAGCCATGGCCGACTCCACACACACAAAGCCCGATGCCTCGTTAAAGCTCACCCCCAGCAATGGCCGGCTGCCCGGATGCCAGACCACCGTGTCGGCACTGTCGCCAGTGTCGATGCACAGTTCGCGCTGCCAGGCGTGGTCTTTGAGCTGCAACTCCCCCTCATGCTGGAACACGCGCTGGCAGCCGCCATCGACGCGCAACTCACCTTGCTGCTGGCAAACCTGACGACTCAACTGGTCGTAACCCTGCGCCCCGTCGAGCCCAGACAGCGCTATCTCGCCCACGTTGCCAATCCGCCAATAGGCGTGCAAAGCGTGGCTCAACTGGCACGGCAGCTCATCCTGATGCTCGGTGCTCAGGCGCAGTTCGAGGGTTTCGCCCAGGTGCGCATGCAGGTCCACCTGCCAATCGCACAGCTGCAATTGCCAATGCAGGCGCACACCGTCGTCATCGGTGCTGCTGTCCAATAGCTTCCAGTCAATCAAGCGTGCCCAACCATGGGAGGGCCAGGCGTTTTCGCTGGGATGGCGGCCATACCACGGCCAGCACACTGGCACGCCGCCACGGATCGCCCCGACCTGCGGCCACTTGGCCGCGCACCACAGCCATGGCTTCTGGCCCGTGGGTTGGAAATGCAGCAACTGCGCGCCCTGGCGGCTGAATACCGCCTGGCACAGGGGGTGGTCAATCACCAATACGTCGCGCATCTGGAAGCGCTCCCAGGCGAATACCGGTTGCTCGCGCAGGGATTTGAAAAAGCGTTGCAGCGGATGCTCATGCATGTGCCACGGTCCTGTAGATCACTATCGCTCACCTCTTTGGTGAACCTGTGGAAGCTGGCTTGCCAGCTCCCACACGCGTTATGCGCACCCGCTCAAAAAAAAGCGGATAGCCATGGCTACCCGCAAAATGCGCACAGAGAGAAGGAGCTTATCGCAACCGCGTTAGAACACCGACTGAATTTTCAGACCGGCGACCAGGGCGTTGTCGACTTTATCCACGCCACCTGGGTGGGTGACGTATTGCAGGTTGGGACGCACGGTCAACCAGTTGGTGACGTGGAAGCCGTAGTTGATTTCGTAGTTGTACTCGGTGCCGCGCAGTGGCGCATAACCTGCCTGGCTGTAATCGGTGAAACCGCCCGCTTCGTTCAACAACTCGGCGTTCTTGCGCACGTCATCGTTGACATGCAGGCGAGCGGCGCCAATGCCGACGTCATCTTTTGGACGCGCATCGAATGGGCCTTTGTACACCAGCATGATCGACTGATAGTTGTCGACCGTGTTGGTTTCCTTGTCGTGGAAGGTGGCGTTGGCCGCGATGTTCAGACCACGGGAAGCGTCGCCGTTATGGGTGGTGAGCTGCTGCTGGGCAACGAACCAATAGCCTTTTTTGCTGCTGCGGGTACGGTAGTCTGCGCCAGTGGTGGCCGCATTGTCGCCGTTGACGTCTTCACGTACGTCGGGAGCATCGGCGGCGCTCTTGTAGTAACCCACACGGTATTCGCCCGGCAGGTTATTGACCTTCGGCGACCAGACCAGCTCCACCGGAATCACGGTGCCCTTGGTGCCACTGCCGCTGAGCTTGAAGCCGTTGCCGTGCTCCAGCTGCGAGGGGTTCTGGTTGTACGCGCCGATCTGCGCATACAGCTCAGGCGTGATGTGGTACTTCACGCGGATCGCGGCCTGGCTGACCGGCCAGTTGTACCAGGTGTTGACGTAGTTACCCACTTGGGAACCGCAGAACGAGAGGTTCTGGAAGTCGCACGGGAAGGTGTTGAAGTCTTCGCCTTCACCGAAGTAACCGAGTTTCACATCCAGCTTGTTGTCGAACATCTGGTGCTGAATCCAGAACTGGGTCAGGCGCACCATATGGCCACGGCCGTACACTTCTTGAGACGAACTCAGGGTGCCGGCACGCGGGTCGCCAATGCGGTCATTGGAGATGTTGCGGCCATTACGGCTGGTCATCTGGATCTTGGCCTGGGTGTTGTCCCAGCCCCAGAGTTTTTGCAGATCCAGCGCTACGCCGAGGCCGAACTGGTCAGCATAACGACCGGTCTTGTCATCGTTGTAGCCGCCGTGGGCGTTGTAGCCCGCTTCCCCAACGTAGTCGGCCTTGATGTCGATACCCCGCTCGATCAGCTTGGTCCGCTCGCCGCCCCAATCGCCGGTCATCCACTTGGAATCGGCACTGAAGGCCTCGTCTGCCATCGCATTGGCGGACAAAACCAGCGCTGCCGCTGCTGACAGCTGGCAGATCAAGCGAGTGTTGTTGTGTTGCTTTTTCATCCCTACATCCTCGTCTTTATTGTTATTAACTGTTTTTATCTAACGCGGTTTACAGCTATTTGCAGAACACCAACATCGAATGTGGGAGCGGGCTTGCTCGCGATGGCCTCACTGCGGTGTGTCTGGGAAACCGAGCGGCCTGTATCGCGGGCAAGCCCGCTCCCACATTTCGATCTTCAGCGCCCCTTGAATTGGGTGACGTTATCGGCATGCTGCTGTGCCGCCTGCACTGCAGCGGTGCCCAGGCGTTCGCCGGTCTTGGCGTCGAACAGCAGCACCTTGGCCGGATCGAACTGCAAGGTCAGGCTCTCGCCCACTTGCGGCGCCACATCCGGCGCCAGGCGGCAGCAGACCTTGGTGTCATTGAGCTGCACGAACACCAGGGTGTCCGGGCCTGTGGGCTCGGTCACCTGGACTTCGGCACGAATGCTCGGCAAGCCATTGCCCTCGCCGCTGGCCAGGACAATTTGCTCCGGGCGCAGGCCGAGGATCACATCGCGGTCTTCAAGGCCCGCATCGTTCATGCCCAGTGGCAATTCGCAACGCGCCTGGCCGCTGTCGAGCAGGGCCAGCAGGCGGCCCTCCTTGCGTTGCAGGCGCAGGGGGATGAAGTTCATCGGCGGCGAGCCGATAAAGCTCGCCACAAACAGGTTGGCCGGATCGTTGTAGATGTCTTTCGGCGTGCCGAACTGCTGGATGATCCCGTCCTTCATCACCGCCACTTTGTCGCCCAGGGTCATCGCTTCGATCTGGTCGTGGGTCACGTAGACCGTGGTGGTTTTCAGGCGCTGGTGCATCAGTTTCATTTCGGTGCGCATCTCGACCCGCAGCTTGGCGTCGAGGTTGGACAGTGGCTCGTCGAACAGGTAGATCTTCGGCCGCCGCGCCAGCGCCCGGCCCATGGCCACACGTTGTTGCTGGCCGCCCGAGAGCTGGCCCGGCTTGCGATTGAGCAAGTGCTCGATCTGCAGCAGCTTGGCCACCCGCGCCACTTCCTCGTCGATGTCGGCCTGGCTCATCTTGCGGATTTTCAGGCCGAACTCGATGTTCTCGCGCACGCTCATGGTCGGGTACAGGGCGTAGGACTGGAACACCATGGCGATGTCCCGATCCTTGGGGCTCATGCCGCTGACGTCCTGGTCACCGATCATGATCGCGCCGCCGCTGATGTTCTCCAGGCCGGCGATGCAGTTCATCAAGGTCGACTTGCCGCAGCCCGAGGGCCCGACAAGAATCAGGAACTCACCGTCCTTGATCGACAGTTCGATGTTCTTCAGGGTGTCCGGCAGGCCGGCACCATAGGTCTTGTTTACGTTGCGAAGTTCGAGCGTAGCCATGATTACCCCTTGACCGCGCCAGCCGTGAGGCCGCGCACGAAATACTTGCCTGCGACCACATAGACCAGCAGGGTCGGCAGCCCGGCGATCATCGCCGCCGCCATATCAACGTTATATTCCTTGGCCCCGGTGCTGGTGTTGACCAGGTTGTTCAGCGCCACCGTGATGGGCTGCGAATCACCGCTGGAGAACACCACACCAAACAGGAAGTCGTTCCAGATCTGGGTGAACTGCCAGATCAGGCAGACCATGATGATCGGGGTCGACATCGGCAGAATGATCCGACGGAAGATGGTGAAGAATCCTGCGCCATCCAGGCGCGCAGCCTTGACCAGCGCATCCGGAATGCTCACGTAGTAGTTACGGAAGAACAGCGTGGTGAATGCCAGGCCGTAGACCACGTGCACGAACACCAGGCCGGTGGTGGTGCTGGCCAGGCCCATTTTGCCGAGGGTGAACGAGGCCGGCAGCAAGACGGTCTGGAACGGCAGGAAGCAGCCGAACAACAACAGGCCGAAGAACAACTGCGAACCGCGAAAACGCCACATCGACAGCACGTAGCCGTTCAACGCGCCGATGGTGGTGGAGATCAGCACCGCCGGGATGGTGATCATGAACGAGTTCCAGAAGTACCCGTTTACCGTGGCCCAGGCCTTGACCCAGCCGATCCCGGTAATCACCGTCGGCCAGCTCAGCAGGTTGCCGGTGCTGATGTCTTCCGGGGTCTTGAAGCTGGTCAGCAGCATCACCACCAGCGGCACCAGGTACAGCACCACGGCCAGGATCAGCACCGCATGGATCGCCAGGCGGCTGAAGCTGATGGAAGGTTTGGCGAGACTAGTCATGGCGCTTGGTCCTCAGCTCGGAGTACAGGTAAGGCACGATGATCGCGAGGATCGCGCCGAGCATCAGGATCGCACTGGCCGAGCCCATGCCCATCTGGCCGCGACTGAAGGTGAAGGAATACATGAACATCGCCGGCAGGTCGGACGAGTAGCCAGGGCCACCGGCCGTCATTGCCGCCACCAGGTCAAAGCTCTTGATGGCGATGTGTGCAAGGATCATCACCGCGCTGAAGAACACCGGGCGCAGGCTGGGCAGCACCACGCTCCAGTAGATACGCGGCAGGCTCGCGCCGTCGATCTGTGCGGCACGGATGATCGACTGATCAACCCCACGCAGGCCGGCGAGGAACATCGCCATGATAAAGCCCGAGGCTTGCCATACCGCCGCAATCACCAGGCAATACACCACGCGGTCCGGGTCGATCAGCCAGTCCAGCCGGAAGCCTTCCCAGCCCCAGTCGCGCAGCAGTTTGTCCAGGCCCATGCCAGGGTTGAGCAGCCATTTCCAGGCAGTACCGGTGACGATCATCGAGAGCGCCATCGGGTACAGGTAGATGGTGCGGATAAAGCCTTCGCGGCGGATGCGCTGGTCGAGAAAGACCGCCAGCAGCACGCCGATCACCAGGGTGATGCCGATAAACATGCCGCCGAACAGCGCCAGGTTTTTGCTCGCCACCCACCAGCGGTCGTTGTCGAACAACCGTGCGTATTGCGCCAGGCCCACCCATTTGTAGGTGGGCAGGAAGGTGGAGTTGGTGAACGACAGCACGAACGTCCACAGGATGTAGCCATAGAAGCCCACCAGGACGATGAACATGCTCGGGGCCAGCACCAGTTTGGGGAGCCAGCGCTGCAATGCATCGAACGGCGAGGCCTTGCTGAACACAGCAACAGAACTCATGGGGAAATCCAGGGCAGGGAGTAAGGGACTAATGGATAACCTTGTGGGGGCCGGCTTTAGGTGGGGGCTGGTTTGCCTGCGATGGCATCACCTGGGTGTCACTGCTACACCGAGGCGCCTGCATCGCGGGCAAGCCCGCTCCCACACTGAAACCGATTGCCCCTAGGGGTTACTTGGCAGACTTGATCGCCGCGCCAAGTTTCTTGGCGGTGTCGGCCGGGTCGGCTTTCGGGTCGTTGATGAAGTTGGTCACCACATCAAAGAACGCGCCCTGTACCGCCAGCGTGGTCGCCATGTTGTGCGCCATGCTCGGTTGCAGGCCGCCGGACTTGGCATCCACCAGGAAGTCCTTGGCCGCCGTCTGGGCGCAGCTGTCGAAGCCGTACTTGGCCATGTCGCCGAGCATGTCGTTGCGCACCGGGATCGAGCCCTTGTTGATGCTGAAGACCTTCTGGAAGTTCTCACCCAGCACGACCTTGGCGATGTCTTGCTGACCGGCCGAGGTGCCGGCATCTTTCTGCTTGAACACCGCCAGGGAGTCGATGTTGTAGGTGAAGGCCTTGTCGGTGCCCGGGAAGGCTACGCACTCGTAGTCCTTGCCGGCGATTTTCTTGGCGGCTGTCCACTCGCTCTTGGCCCAGTCACCCATGATCTGCATGCCGGCCTTGCCGTTGATGACTTTGGCGGCTTCCAGGTTCCAGTCCTGGCCCTTGCCGTCGGCGTCCATATAGGTCGCGACCTTTTTCAGCTCGGTCAGCGCCTTGACCATGTCCGGGCCGGTCAGGGTCGCGTTGTCGAGGTCGACCAGGGCTTTCTTGTAGCCGTCCACGCCCATGACCGAGAGCACCACGGCTTCGAACACCGTACTGTCCTGCCAAGGCTGGCCACCGTGGGCGAGCGCAATGAAGCCGGCAGCCTTGAGCTTGTCACCGGCGGCATAGAATTCTTCAAGGGTCGTAGGGTTTTTGCTGATGCCGGCTTTCTTGAAGACTTCAGGGTTGATCCACAGCCAGTTGACGCGGTGGATATTCACCGGCACGGCCACGTAATCACCTTCGTACTTCACCGTGTCGGAGACTTTCTTGTCGAGCAGTTCGTCCCACTTCTCGGCCTTGGCCACGTCCTTCAGGACGTCGGTGTCGAGCAGCCCGGTGGACGCCCATTCCTGGATGTCGGGGCCTTTGATCTGGGCCACGCCTGGCGGGTTGCCGGCGACCGCGCGGCTTTTCAGCACGGTCATGGCCGTGGCACCGCCGCCGCCTGCGACGGCCCCGTCTTTCCAGGTAAAACCGTCTTTCTCAACTTGGGCCTTCAGGACATCCACCGCCGCCTTCTCACCGCCCGAGGTCCACCAATGCACAACTTCAACCGTCCCTTTGGAGTCGGCGGCAAATGCACTGAGGGGAAACAACGAGGCAATGGAAATAGCAACGGCGAGGCGATTAATCGCGTTCATCTGAGTACCTTTTTCTTGTTGTTATGCATGCAAGTCTGGAGCTTGCGCTGCATAGGATTCTAAACAGGGATTTTTGCCAGGCACGTAACAAAGGGACGGGCAAATGTCACCACTTGGTGACATAGCAGCCGGCCCCCAGCGCACTGGCCATGCTTGGGGATAACGGCAGGCCCGGCAGCAATACGGCCTGCCAGGCATGGTACAGGTCCGGCTTGCCACCCCAGATCTTGCTGGCGGGCAGGTTTTGCGGGTCGAGTTCGTGGTGCCAACTGCCCTGGACCCGGTCGATCAGGTGGGTTTCACAGAACTCCCAGAAGCGCCGGTACCAGACCTCGTAATGCCACTCGCCGGTGCGCTTGAGCAGGGCCTGGGCGGCCGCGCTGGCTTCGGCGTGGGTCCAATGCAGACGCTCGCGCACCACCGGGCGGTAGTGCCAGTCCAGGGTGTAGACCAGGCCCGGGCCACCGTCCACCGACCAGCCATACTCGCAGGCGCTGGCGAACAAAGCCTTGGCATCCTCCAGCAACCACGCTGGTGTGATGAGCCCCGCCTGCTGGCGTGCGGCTTCAAGATGCAACACCAGGCGCGCCCACTCAAAGCCGTGCCCGGGAGTGATGCCGTAGGGGCGAAAGCCGTCGGCCGGGTTGTCTTCGTTGTAACGGTGCAGGGGTTGCCAATAGCGGTCGAAATGCTCGATCACCATAAATTCATTGGCGGCGGCGTGCCGATGGATCACCCGTTCGACAATACGCAGCGCCCGCCCCAGCCAGCGCGTGTCGCCGGTAACATCGGCCAGGGCCAGAAAGGCTTCGGTGGCGTGCATATTACTGTTGGCGCCGCGATAGGCTTCTTCACCGCTCCAGTCCCGGGCGAAGGATTCAAGCATTGCGCCCTCCTCCTCGCACCAGAAATGCTGGTCGATGATCTGCATGGCATCCGTCAACAGAGCTTGCGCCCCAGGGGCACCCGCCACCACGGCGGAACTGGCGGCCAGGGCGACAAAGGCGTGCAGGTAGGCGGCCTTGCCCGTATTGCCATCACCCGCGCCGGCGACGGCAAACCAGCCGCCATGCTCGGCATCCCGCAACGGGCCGCCGAGGCTGGCCACACCGTGCTCCACCAGCTCGGCATAGCCCGGCAGCCCTTGGGCGTGAGCCATGGCGAAGCTGTGGGTCATGCGGGCGGTGTTCATGGTTTCGGCGTGGGCATCGACGGGCAGACGGCCCTGCACATCGAGGTTGCCGAAGCCTTCAGGCAGCCGCGAGGCCTTGGCAAAACCCAGCAGGCGCTGGCCTTCGGCGGCGAGCCAGGCGTGATGGGCAGGGGCGTTCAGCCAACTGCTGGCAGGCAGTGGTTGCATGATCATGGGTGGCCCTTTTTGTTTTTGTGGGATGACCGCAGTCTAAACAAGGGTCGGGAGAGGGCATGTAACGAAAGAGCGAGGAAATGTCACCGACTGGTGACATTGGCAAGAGCCGGCAAGCCGGCCCCAAGAGTAACAATGGCGTCACTGGCCCAGGGGCGTGACCTTGGCCGGCGCACTCACTTCCCGTTGCAGGTTCTGCATCTGGGTCTGCAAGGTGGTGATGTTGCGGGTGGTCTGGATACGGAACACGTCGAACTCTTTATTCGACGGCCCTTCGGTGGCGGCGCGGTTGTCCAGTTCGCTCTTGATCACCAGCAGGTCCTGTTCCAGGCGTGCAATGGCCGTGGCCGGATTGCCCTGCTTCTTCAAGGCGGCCACCTCCGTACCCAGTTCCTTGACGTCGGCATTCAATTTGGCGGCTTCGGCCTGCGCGGCCTTGAGGGCGGTCAATTCATTGACCAGGCCCAGCACCTGGGCCTGCAACTGGGTATTGGCGGTGGCCAGGTCCGTGGTGCTGGCACTCATCTGCGCCAGGCGCTTGTCCAGGTCGGTGGCCTGGCCCGCCACGCCCAACTGCTGCTTGCCCTGCTCCAGCAATTGGCTTTCCAACTGCTTGATCTGCAGCTTGAGCGCTTCGCTACCGGTATTGACGATGGCCTCACTGGCCACCACCTTGCCGGAAATGTCCTGCAAGCGGCCGGCGGCTTCTTCGCTGATGCGCGCAAAGCTTTCCTGGGTGGCCACCAGTTGCTGCCCCATCAGGGAGATCTGCTGGAAACTCCACCAGGCCAGGCCCACGAAGGCGAACAGCAGCGCGCCGACCAGGGCCCACAACGGCCCGGTACTGGCACTCTTGACCTTGACCACCGGCGCCGGGCGCGAGCGGATGGAGGTGGCAGCTGTCGGCACAAAATCATCGTCATCGCCAACGTCGGCCCGCAGGCTCGGCACATTGTCGAAGTCGTCTTTAGTATCGTTACGCATGAATCAACCTTGAGATAGCCACATAAAAAACCAAGCGGCGGGAGTATAAACCCCTGGCCCGTCGCCTTGGTCGAGCGGCAACCGAAAAATCGGTTCCCGGTGTTGCGAAGGCTACTGGGAGCCCGGTTCCTGGACTTTCCACCAGTGGCAAAATTCGTCGAGCGCTGTCCACAGGCTGACCCTTGGTTGGTAATCGAGGTAGTGCTGCGCGCGGCTGATGTCCAGGGTGAAATCCTTGTTCATCACCTGCATGCCCAGGCGTGACAGTGACGGCTCCGGGCGCCCCGGCCACATCGCGCAGAAGGCTTCATTGAGCGCCGCGACGCTGTAGGACAAGCCGTAGGAACGGTAACGCGTGACCTGGGGCATTTCCATCTGGCGCATCACGTAGTTGATCACGTCCCACACCGGCACCGGCGTGCCATTGCTGATGTTATAGGCCTTGCCCAACGCCGAGCCGGTGGCCAGCAGGCTGCTGAGCAGGGCCTCGTTGAGATTGTGCACACTGGTGAAATCAACCTTGTTCAGGCCGTCGCCGACGATGGCCAGGCGGTTTTTGCGCTGCATTTTCAACAGTCGCGGGAAGATGCTCATATCCCCGGCCCCGGTGACAAAGCGCGGGCGCAGGGCCAGCACTTCTAGACCGAACTCCTGGGCACCGAAGACTTTTTGCTCGGCCAGGTACTTGGTGGCCGCATAGGGATGCTTGAAGCGCTTGGGCACTTGCTCTTCGGTCAGCCCCAGGTGATCGCGGCCATCAAAATAGATCGACGGCGACGACAAGTGCACCAGGCGCCCGACCCGCTGTTTCAGGCAGGCTTCGACCACGTTTTCGGTCACCTGCACATTGCCCTGGTAAAAGTCCTGGTAACGCCCCCACAACCCTACGGCACCGGCACAATGCACGACGGCTTCGACGTCGCGGCACAGGTTGCGCACCAGATCCGGATCATTCAGATCACCTTGGATAAACTCGGCGCCGCGCCGTACCAGGTGCTCGACACCCTCGGCCCGCCGCCCGTTGACCCGCACGTCCAGGCCCTGCTCCAGGGCGAAGCGCGCAAAGCGCCCGCCAATGAAGCCGCTTGCGCCGGTGACCAGAATTTTCATGTATTACTCCGTGTTCTTTACATTTTTCATCGCAGTTGCGTTGACGCCAGCAGTCACCCCAACGGCACCAACAACTGGCCGGTCGCCCGCGCCAGATGCTCGGTCAACAAGCCGAGCAATTGCCCACCGCTGCGCCAATGATGCCAGTACAACGGCACATCAATGGGTTTATCTGGCAATAACTCCACCAACACCCCACGCTGCAGTTGCTCACGCACCTGTAACTCCGGCACCAGCCCCCAGCCCAGGCCGGCCTCGGCCAGGCGGATAAACCCTTCGGAAGACGGGCATAAATGGTGTTCGAAACCGCCGTCCACGCCTAGCGACGCGAGGTAGCGATGCTGCAGGAAATCATCCGGGCCAAATACCAGCGCCGGGGTCCGGGCCAACTGATCGGCGCGCACCCCGCCGGGAAAGTGCCGGGCGATAAACGCCGGGCTGGCCAGGGCCCGATAGCGCATGGCCCCCAGCAGCAGGCTGCGGGCACCGGCTACCGGGCGCTCGCTGGCGCAGACGCAGGCCGCCACTTCGCCGGCGCGCATGCGCTTGAGGCCGACGGTCTGGTCTTCCACCACCAACTCCAGCAACACATGCTGTTCGGCGCAAAAATCCCCCACCGCCTGCCCCCACCATGTGGCCAGGCTGTCGGCGTTGATGGCAATTCGCAGGCGCTCCGGCATGCCCTCCTCGTCCAACGCCGGCACCTGGCTTTGCAGGTCGCGCTCCAGCAGGCGCACCTGCTGCACATGGTTAAGCAGGCGCCGGCCGATTTCCGTGGGGGTGGGCGGCGTTGCGCGCACCAGTACTGGCTGGCCGATACGCGCTTCGAGCAATTTGATGCGCTGGGAAATAGCCGATTGCGACACGCCCAGCACCTGGGCGCCACGTTCGAAGCCGGCCTGTTCCACCACCGCCGCCAGGGCAGAGAGCAATTTGTAGTCGAACATCAGTTTTCCTAATGAGCGATGAGCAATATTGGTTTTTCTTATACAGCGCCAGACCGGAGAATGACCAGCATCCCGTGTTTATCTTCTTTCAAGGATCTTCCAATGGCTGGCGAAACCGCCCTGGCAACCCTGCTGCGCAGCATGAGCCCACAGCTCAACGCGGGCGACTATGTGTTCTGCACCCTGGCCGACAACCGCCTGCCCGACTGCGAAGTGATCGGCAGCTTTCGCGAACAGGAAGGCTTGACGGTGATTGTCGAGCGCCAACAGGCCGAACAGGCCGGCCTGAGCTTCGAGTACGTGGCGGCATGGATCACCTTGAACGTGCACTCGGCCCTGGAGGCCGTCGGCCTGACCGCCGCCTTCGCCACTGCCCTGGGACGTGCCGGGATCAGTTGCAACGTGGTCGCCGGCTACTACCACGACCATTTGTTTGTCGGCCGCAACGATGCCGAGCGGGCAATGGATGTATTGAAACAACTGGCAGCGGGCGCGGAGTAAATCCTATGTGGCAAAGTTATGTGAACGGCTTGCTGGTGGCCCTCGGGCTGATCATGGCTATCGGTACGCAAAACGCGTTTGTGCTGGCGCAGAGCCTGCGTCGCGAACATCACCTGCCAGTGGCGGCCTTGTGCGTGGTGTGTGATGCGCTGCTGGTGGCCGCCGGGGTGTTTGGCCTGGCGACGGTGCTGGCGCACAACCCGTTACTGCTGGCGATTGCCCGCTGGGGCGGCGCGGCTTTCCTGCTGTGGTATGGCGCCCTGGCCTTGCGCCGCGCCTGTTCGCGGCAAAGCCTGGGGCAAGGCGAGAGCCAGAAGGTGCGCTCATTGCGCGCGGTGATGCTCAGCGCCCTGGCCGTAACCCTGCTCAACCCTCATGTGTACCTGGACACGGTGTTACTGATCGGTTCCCTGGGCGCCCAGCAAACCGAGCCGGGCGCTTATGTCGCAGGCGCCGCCAGTGCATCGTTCCTCTGGTTTTCCGCCCTGGCCCTGGGCGCGGCGTGGCTGGCCCCGTGGCTCGCGCGCCCGGCGACCTGGCGCCTGCTGGACCTTTTGGTGGCGGTGATGATGTTCAGCGTGGCCTATCAATTGATCAGCACCTGAGGAATATTCCAAAACGCTCTGGAACCTCTATCCCACACAGTTGTTGCGTGGTTTTGCCGCACCCCCGGTGCTATGATCCAGCCCCTGCGCCGCAAAGAGTACAAACTCCCCGGCGCTTGTTTGGCCGCCCGTGATCGGCCTTGCGCTCACCGCAACTGACCTGATTAGGAGAATTATCATGGCTTTCGAATTGCCGCCGCTGCCCTACGCACACGATGCCCTGCAGCCGCACATCTCCAAGGAAACCCTGGAGTATCACCACGACAAGCACCACAACACCTATGTCGTGAACCTGAACAACCTGGTGCCTGGCACCGAGTTCGAAGGCAAGACCCTGGAAGAGATCGTCAAATCCTCTTCGGGTGGCATCTTCAACAACGCCGCCCAGGTCTGGAACCACACTTTCTACTGGAACTGCCTGGCGCCAAACGCTGGCGGCCAACCGACTGGCGCACTGGCCGAGGCGATCAACGCCGCTTTCGGTTCGTTCGACAAGTTCAAGGAAGAGTTCACCAAGACTTCGGTCGGCACCTTCGGTTCCGGTTGGGGCTGGCTGGTGAAAAAGGCTGACGGTTCCCTGGCCCTGGCCAGCACCATCGGCGCCGGCAACCCGCTGACCAGCGGCGATACCCCGCTGCTGACCTGCGACGTCTGGGAACACGCCTATTACATCGACTACCGCAACGTGCGTCCAAAGTATGTGGAAGCGTTCTGGAACCTGGTCAACTGGAAGTTCGTTGCCGAGCAGTTCGAAGGCAAAACCTTCACTGCGTAAGTAACCCTTGCAGTAAAAAAGAGCCCGGCAATTGCCGGGCTTTTTTGTGCCAGATTGAAACCACCTCACCCCAACACCCGTGGAACTCACCGACAGCAATTGACCACTGAGCCGGTGAGAGAAATAACTCCCTCATCTATTTTAGGAGTATCAACCATGCTTGGAATAATGGAACTCGCCAAGGGCGCCATGCCAGGGATCGGAGAGCTTGTGGGTGCCTTGGCGGGAGTGCTGGGGAATGCAATAAAGGGCAAGTCAGGTGAAGACGAGGAGAAAGAACCCGGCAAAATAGCCGAAGATGTACACGCCAAAGTCGATATGCAGATTACCTACCCGCACCCTTGAGGCCATCGACGTGCTCTTGCGACAGGCAGAAAAGCCTACGCCTGTACGCCCGCCAGCCGTGCAAAAGGGCGGAAGATTTGATCCGCCCATCGCCTTCCAGATCTTGCCCCGCTAGCGTCCAGACGCCACGCACCGCAATGTTCCTTTGACTGCCACCACGGGATTGCCAATACTCATGGCATATTGAGGCTACCCGCATGGAACAAGGAATAACCCTTTGAAGCTGGAACTCAAAAACAGCTTGTCGGTGAAGTTGCTCCGGGTGGTGCTGTTGTCGGCACTGATAGTGGGCGTGGCACTGAGCGTGGCGCAGATCGTCTTTGATGCCTACAAGACGCGCCAGGCGGTGGCAGGCGATGCCCAGCGCATCCTCGACATGTTTCGCGACCCCTCGACCCAGGCCGTCTACAGCCTGGACCGTGAGATGGGTATGCAAGTCATCGAAGGCCTGTTTCAGGATGATGCGGTGCGCATGGCCTCCATTGGCCATCCCAATGAACCCATGCTCGCCGAAAAAAGCCGGGACTTGCAGCAGTCCCCCACCCGCTGGCTGACGGACGTGATTCTGGGCCGGGAACGCACCTTTACCACCCCGCTGGTAGGGCGCGGGCCTTATAGCGAGTATTACGGCGACCTGAGCATCACCCTCGACACCGCCACTTATGGCCGGGGCTTTATCGTCAATTCGGGGATCATTTTTATCTCCGGGGTGCTGCGCGCCCTGGCCATGGGCCTGGTGTTGTACCTAGTCTATCACTGGCTGCTGACCAAGCCCCTGTCGCGGATCATCAGCCACCTGAGTTCGATCAATCCCGACCGCCCCAGCGAGCACAAGATCCCGCAACTCAAAGGCCACGAAAAGAATGAACTGGGGCTGTGGATCAACACTGCCAACCAGTTGCTGGCGTCTATCGAGCGCAACACCCATTTGCGCCACGAAGCAGAAAACAGCCTGTTGCGCATGGCCCAGTACGACTTTCTTACCGGCCTGCCAAACCGCCAGAAACTGCAGGAACAGTTGGACAAGATCCTGGTCGACGCCGGGCGCCGACAACGCCGGGTCGCGGTGCTGTGCGTGGGGCTGGATGACTTCAAGAGCGTCAACGAGCAGTACACCTACCAGGCCGGCGACCAGTTGCTGCTGGCCCTGGCCGACCGCTTGCGTGCCCACAGTGGGCGCCTCGGCGCCCTGGCGCGCCTGGGCGGCGACCAGTTCGCCCTGGTCCAGGCCGATATCGAGCAACCCTACGAAGCCGCCGAGCTGGCACAGAGCATCCTCGATGACCTGGAAGCCGAGTTCGCCCTCGACCACGAACAGATCCGCCTGCGCGCCACCATCGGTATCACCTTGTTCCCCGAAGACGGCGACAGCACTGAGAAACTGCTGCAAAAGGCCGAGCAGACCATGACCCTGGCCAAGAGCCGCTCGCGCAATCGCTATCAGTTCTATATCGCCAGTGTCGACAGCGAGATGCGCCGTCGCCGCGAACTGGAGAAAGACCTGCGCGAAGCCCTGGGCCGCGACCAGTTTCACTTGGTGTACCAACCGCAGATCAGCTATGCCGATCATCGCGTGGTCGGCGTCGAGGCGCTGATTCGCTGGCAGCACCCGGAACACGGCCTGGTGCCACCTGACCTGTTTATCCCGCTGGCGGAACAGAACGGCACCATCATCCCCATTGGCGAGTGGGTGCTGGACCAGGCCTGCCGGCAATTGCGCGAATGGCATGACCAGGGCTTTACCGAGCTGCGCATGGCGGTCAACCTGTCCACGGTGCAACTGCACCACGCCGAACTGCCACGGGTGGTCAACAACCTGCTGCAGATCTATCGCCTGCCGCCGCGCAGCCTGGAACTGGAAGTGACCGAGACCGGCCTGATGGAAGACATCAGCACCGCCGCCCAGCACTTGCTGAGCCTGCGCCGCTCCGGCGCGCTGATTGCCATCGACGATTTCGGTACCGGCTACTCGTCACTGAGTTACCTGAAAAGCCTGCCCCTGGACAAAATCAAGATCGACAAGAGCTTTGTCCAGGACCTGCTGGACGACGACGACGATGCGACCATCGTGCGGGCGATCATCCAGCTGGGCAAAAGCCTGGGCATGCAGGTCATCGCCGAAGGTGTGGAAACACCCGAGCAGGAAGCCTACATCATCAGCGAAGGCTGCCACGAAGGTCAGGGCTATCACTACAGCAAACCCCTGCCCGCCCGTGAGCTGGCAGCCTATCTCAAGCAAGCCGAGCGCAATAACGCCGCCATCCTGTAAAGCCTTAATGCCCCCCAAGGCACGGCCTTGGGCGGCTGGCGCCTGACTGTGAAACTTTTCCTGCGTTAACCCTTTACAGAAAATGCAAATCTTTCGCATTATGTTGCAGTTTTGCGCGCTGCACTGCGCCCCGATCCACTACCGAAGCAGGATGTTCGCCATGATTCGTATGCCCCTGGCCACCGCCAGTCTGCTGGCCATCGCCATTTCTCTCGCCGGCTGCGGCGAGGGCAAAGACAAGGCTGCCGCGCCTCAGGCGCCGACGCCAGCTGCCAGCACTACCGCTCCAGCGGCTGCCGCTACCGCCGGCCAGGTTGACGAGGCCGCCGCCAAGGCAGTCGTCGCGCACTACGCAGACCTGGTATTCGCGGTGTACAGCGACTCCGAGTCCACCGCAAAAACCCTGCAGACCGCGATCGACACCTTCCTCGCCAACCCCAACGACGAGACCCTGAAGGCCGCCCGTACCGCCTGGATCGCCGCGCGCGTACCGTACCTGCAGAGCGAAGTGTTCCGCTTCGGCAACACCATCATTGACGATTGGGAAGGTCAGGTGAACGCCTGGCCGCTGGACGAAGGCCTGATCGACTATGTCGACAAGTCCTACGAACACGCCCTCGGCAACCCGGGCGCCACGGCCAACATCATCGCCAACACCGAGATCCAGGTCGGCGAAGACAAGGTCGACGTCAAGGAAATCACCCCGGAAAAACTCGCCAGCCTCAATGAGCTGGGCGGCTCCGAAGCCAACGTCGCCACCGGCTACCACGCCATCGAATTCCTGCTGTGGGGCCAGGACCTGAACGGCACCGGCCCTGGCGCCGGCAACCGTCCAGCGTCGGACTACCTGCAAGGCGACGGCGCCACCGGTGGGCATAACGAGCGTCGCCGCACTTACCTGCGCGCCGTGACCCAACTGCTGGTCAACGACCTCGAAGAAATGGTCGGCAACTGGAAACCCAACGTCGAAGACAACTACCGCGCCACCCTGGAAGCAGAACCTGCGACCGACGGCCTGCGCAAGATGCTGTTCGGCATGGGCAGCCTGTCCCTGGGTGAACTGGCGGGCGAGCGCATGAAAGTGTCCCTGGAAGCCAACTCGCCGGAAGACGAGCACGACTGCTTCAGCGACAACACCCACAATTCGCAGTTCTACGACGCCAAGGGCATCCGCAACGTCTACCTGGGCGAGTACACCCGCGCCGATGGCACCAAGCTGACCGGCGCCAGCCTGTCGTCCCTGGTGGCCAAGGTCGACCCGGCCGCCGATGCAGCCCTCAAGGCTGACCTGGCGGCTACCGAAGCGAAGATCCAGGTCATGGTCGACCATGCCAACAAGGGTGAGCACTACGACCAATTGATCGCCGCCGGCAACACGGCGGGCAACCAGATCGTGCGCGATGCCATCGCCGCCCTGGTCAAGCAGACCGGTTCCATCGAGCAAGCAGCTGGCAAGCTGGGCATCGGTGACCTGAACCCGGATACCGCTGATCACGAGTTCTGATCCACGCGGTTTGAATGAGGCGGCCTTCGGGTCGCCTTTTTTGTATTCATCGTTTGCAGGCGCCCTCTCCCCTGTAGGAGCTGGCTTGCCTGCGATGGCGGTGGCTCAGTCAAGCATTCGGGCCTGACCCACCGCCATCGCAGGCGAGCCAGCTCCCACACAAGCCAGCGCCCCTGTTAAGCCAAGTCCTACATCAGATCCGCGCCCCCCTTTGCAGCCCCCGGTTTACAAGCCCTGCACCGTAGGTAGAATGGCGCCTCCGACTGTTACCCGAGCGCTATTCATGGCAATGCCGACCCTGCGGATCATTGGTTTCATCATCGGCATCTTCCTGATTACCCTCGCGGTCGCCATGGTCGTGCCCATGGCCACCTTGATGTTTTTCGAGCGCACCAGCGACCTGCCGTCCTTTCTCTGGGCCAGCATGATCACTTTTATCGCCGGCCTGGCTCTGGTGATTCCCGGGCGTCCGGAGCAGGTGCAACTGCGCCCCCGGGACATGTACCTGCTGACGGTCAGCAGTTGGGTGGTGGTGTGCATCTTTGCCGCGCTGCCGTTTTTGCTGACCCAACACATCAGCTATACCGACTCATTTTTTGAAAGCATGTCCGGCATTACCGCCACCGGCGCCACCGTGCTCAGCGGCCTGGATACCATGTCACCGGGCATCCTGATGTGGCGCTCGATGCTGCACTGGCTCGGCGGCATCGGCTTTATCGGCATGGCGGTGGCGATCCTGCCGCTGCTGCGCATCGGGGGCATGCGCCTGTTCCAGACCGAATCCTCGGACCGCTCCGAAAAGGTCATGCCGCGCTCCCATATGGTGGCGCGCCTGATTGTGGCGGCCTATGTGGGGATTACCATCCTCGGCAGCCTCGGGTTCTGGTGGGCCGGCATGGGCTTGTTCGACGCGATCAACCACGCGATGTCGGCCATTTCCACCGGTGGGTTCTCCACCTCCGATGAGTCCCTGGCCCACTGGAAACAGCCGGCGGTGCATTGGGTGGCGATCGTGGTGATGATCATGGGCAGCCTGCCGTTTGCCCTGTATGTCGCGACATTGCGTGGCAACCGCAAGGCGCTGATCAAGGACCAGCAAGTACAAGGTTTGCTGGCGATGCTGCTGGTGACCTGGGTGGTGCTCGGCACCTGGTACTGGTGGACCACCAACCTGCACTGGCTGGATGCACTGCGCCATGTCGCGCTGAACGTCACGTCCGTGGTGACCACCACCGGCTTTGCCCTGGGCGACTACAGCCTGTGGGGTAATTTCTCCCTGATGCTGTTCTTCTACCTGGGCTTTGTCGGCGGTTGCTCGGGCTCCACCGCCGGCGGGATCAAGATCTTCCGCTTCCAGGTCGCCTATATCTTGCTCAAGGCCAACTTGAACCAGTTGATTCACCCAAGGGCGGTGATCAAGCAGAAATACAACGGCCATCGCCTCGACGAAGAAATCGTGCGCTCGATCCTGACGTTCTCGTTCTTCTTCGCCATCACCATCTGCATGATTGCCCTGGCCCTGTCGCTGCTGGGCGTGGACTGGATGACCGCCTTGACCGGCGCCGCCAGTACCGTCTCCGGTGTAGGTCCGGGGCTGGGCGAAACCATTGGCCCGGCTGGCAATTTCGCGACCCTGCCGGACGCCGCCAAGTGGATCCTGTCCCTGGGCATGCTGCTGGGCCGGCTGGAGATCATTACGGTGTTTGTGCTGTGCATTCCGGCGTTCTGGCGCCACTGACACTCACCGACGTTTCCTGCAGCCGCGCCCGGTATTCGCCGGGCGTGGCATCGAACCAGCGGCGAAACGCGCGGAAGAAGTTACTCGGGTCGGCAAACCCCAGCAGGTAGGCGATTTCCAGCAGGGTCATGCTCGGCTGCGCCAGGTACTGCTCGGCCAGCTCGCGGCGGGTGTCGTCGAGCAAAGCCTGGAAGCTGGTGCCCTCCTCCTGCAAGCGCCGCTGCAAGGTGCGCTGGGACAAGTGCAACGTCTGCGCCACCACCTCACGCTTGGGCTCGCCCTGGGGCAACAGCCGGCACAGCACCTGGCGGGCCTTGTGGGTCACCCGGCTCTCGGAAAACCGCGCCAGGTACTCCCCGGCAAACCGATCGTGCAGCAGCGCCATCGCCTCATTGGCGGTAGGCAACGGCGCTTCCATGTCCGCCCGCTCGAAGATCAGCGCGTCATACGGCGCGTTGAACACCAGCGGTGCATGAAAGGCCTGCTTGTAAGGCTCCAGGTCCACCGGCTGATCGCCCTGCACCAGCACCTTGCGCGGCTGCAAGGTGCGCCCGGTCAGCCATCCACATAACGCCAGGGCACAGGCCAGCGAAGCCTCGGCGCTTTGCCGGGTGGGTGGCAGATGGTCGCCGTGGACCGTGAGGATCAGCGCATAGCCTTCGGGTAACAGGCGGAAACTCAGGTCGGCACTTTCGGCAATGATCCGCTGGTAACGCACCAGCCGGGCAAAGCCCTCAGCCAGGGTGCTGCTGGACATCAAGGCATAACCCGCCACATGGAAGGACGCCGGACGCACCACCTTGCCCATATTCAAGCCAATGGCCGGATTGCCCGACAGCTCAACCGCGCGCTGCCAGAGCCGGGTCATGGAGTCCTGGGGGAAACGCGCATCGGGGTCATCCAGGGCGCGATAATCCAGGCCCAGTTGTTGGAACAGGGCACGGCAATCCAGGCCATCGAGCTCCAGCGCCTTGACTATCCCCATCGCCCAACTTGCAGAAGTGGTTCGTTCGTTCATGGCGTTTTCTTGCGCGCGTTCTATGAAGGGACGGCTGAAACCGCAGCCCGGAACCCAAGGATACTAAAGTGGCGTCTATTGTCACTGGCCCTTGCCTGTGATGACTCTAGACTCAAATAAGCTCCCCGCCGAACATCCGTCGGGCACAACAACAAACAGAGGGCCGGCCAACGTGGAAAATGTCAGACAATTCAATAGCTTCGCCGAGTTCTATCCGTATTACCTGAGCGAACACGGCAACAGCACCTGCCGGCGCCTGCATTTTATCGGCACCAGCCTGGTGATTTTTATTCTCGCCTTCGCCGTCGGCAAAGGTGCCTGGTGGCTGCTGTGGGTGTTGCCGGTGGCCGGCTACAGCTTTGCCTGGATCGGCCACTTCTTCTTTGAAAAGAACCGCCCGGCCACGTTCCAGCATCCGTTCTACAGCCTGCTGGGTGATTTCGTGATGTACCGCGACATGATTCTGGGCAAGGTACCGTTCTAAACCCGCAAAACAATAAGAGACATGTCGATGAGCCAACAGGCCCGCTTTACCCATATGCAGGACGGCACCCAGGAAGACTGGGCAATCATCGCTGCCGACTTCAGTGCCTACGCCCGCCAACTGCCCGGACGGATCCTCGCGCACCTGCGCCTGCTGGAAGGTGACTTCGGCGGTTTCCCGGTGGACCGCCTGACCCATTCCCTGCAAACCGCCAGCCGCGCCTGGCACGATGGCCGCGACGAAGAATATGTGGTCTGCGCGCTGCTCCATGACATCGGCGACACCCTGGGTTCCTACAATCACCCGGACATTGCCGCCGCCATCCTCAAGCCGTTCGTCAGCCCGCAGAACCTGTGGATGGTGGAAAAGCACGGGATTTTCCAGGGTTACTATTTCTTTCATCATCTGGGTATGGATCGCCACCTGCGCGAGCAATTTGGCGAACACCCGCAGTACGAGCAAACCATCGAGTTCTGCGCACTGTATGACGCGGCGGCGTTCGACCCCGCCTATGCCACCCTACCCCTGAGTTTTTTCGAACCGATGCTGGCGCGGGTCTTTGCCCAGCCAAAAAACTCGCTCTACAAAGCTGCCATGGAACGCCAGGCCAGCCTGTGACCTCTTGTCACTTGCGCCGGGTAGATGAAGGTTTGCGCATTTGGCGAGATAAAAGTCTTTTTGTCATTTGCAGTGCTGTATCCTGCCCAGGCTTTGTGAAAAGCGTGGCACATCTGCAATTGCACAACAGACCTTGCGAGGAGCGACGACGATGCACGAGATTCCCAATCTCCCCTTCCCAAGCCTGCACGAGACTGAGCAGCCAACCCCGCAACAGGCCGGCAGTGACAAACAAGCGCCGGCACAGGCAACACCGGTCGACAGCGATAGCGACGACTGACCGCAGCACCCAGACCGTGTGGAAAGCGTGACATTGCGCGCTTTCCACACCGCCTGAATCAAGAGACACGCCACATGCCCGATACCCCCCACAATTCCCCCGATGAAGCGTTACTCGGCGCCGCCCTGCAAATGGTCGACGTCTGGAGCCGCCTCAGCCCGGAAAAACAGGCGCTGCTGCTCAAGCGCTTTGGCACCCAGGAAAACGCCCTGGCCGCGCTGGTGACCACGCGCATGCTCGACCCCGAAACCCCCTGATTTTTATCCTGTGGCGAGAGGGGCTTGCCCCCGTTGGGCTGTGCAGCCGCCCCCCTGTCAGGTAAACCGAGGTGGCAGGTTTTGGGGCGGCTGCGCCACCCGACGGGGCAAGCCCCCTCGCCACAGCAAGCCCCCTAAACACCACAAGCCCTCTGGTCACAGTAAGCCCCTCTGCCACAGTTGCCGTGGTGAATGATTTTCTGGCAGCGTAAAGCACCGGTATCATAAGCAACCTATCTTTTCCTGCCGCGACAGTGGATCTTTCCCATGCCAGATACCCAGCGCCCCATGGCGGTCACGCTGCAAGTCGTTTCCATCGTGCTGTTCACCTTTATCGGCTACCTGAATATCGGCATCCCCCTGGCCGTATTGCCGGGCTATGTCCACAGCGACCTGGGCTTTGGCGCCGTGATCGCGGGCCTGGTGATCAGCGTGCAGTACCTGGCCACCCTACTGAGCCGGCCCTACGCCGGGCGCATCATCGACAACCGCGGCAGCAAGCGCGCGGTGATGTACGGCCTGGCCGGTTGCGGCTTGAGCGGGGTGTTCATGCTGGCATCCGCCGCCCTGACCCACCTGCCGGCCCTGAGCCTGGCCAGCCTGTTGATTGGCCGGCTGGTGCTGGGCAGTGCCGAAAGCCTGGTGGGTTCCGGCTCCATTGGCTGGGGCATCGGCCGGGTCGGCGCGGTGAATACCGCCAAGGTCATCTCCTGGAACGGCATTGCCAGCTATGGCGCCCTGGCGATTGGCGCCCCGCTGGGGGTGCTGCTGGTCAGTCGGTTCGGGCTGTGGAGCATGGGTGCAAGCATTATTGCCCTGGCGGTGCTGGGCCTGTTGCTGGCCTGGCCGAAAGTCGCGGCGCCCATTGTGGTCGGCGAGCGCTTGCCCTTTATGCATGTGCTCGGCCGCGTGCTGCCCCACGGCTGCGGGCTGGCCCTGGGTTCCATCGGTTTTGGCACCATCGCCACGTTTATCACCCTGTATTACGCGACCCGCAACTGGGATAACGCAGTGCTGTGCCTGAGCCTGTTCGGCGCCAGCTTTATCGGGGCGCGGTTGCTGTTCGGCAACCTGATCAACCGTATCGGCGGGTTTCGCGTGGCGATTGCCTGCCTGTCGGTGGAAACCCTCGGCCTGCTGCTGTTATGGCTGGCCCCGAGCGCCGAGCTGGCCCTGGCGGGCGCGGCCTTGAGCGGTTTCGGGTTTTCCCTGGTGTTCCCCGCGCTGGGGGTTGAAGCGGTCAACCTGGTACCCGCCTCCAGCCGTGGCGCGGCGGTAGGGGCCTATTCGTTGTTTATCGACTTGTCATTGGGTATCACCGGGCCGCTGGCCGGGGCGATTGCGGCGGGTTTCGGCTTTGCCTCGATCTTTTTGTTTGCCGCGCTGGCGGCCTTCGCCGGGCTGCTGCTGAGCCTGTACCTGTATCGCCAGGCCCCCAAATACCGCGACGAACGTAACGCCGGCTAGAAATCCACCTTGCCGCGCCCGGCCTTGATGCTGCCGCGCTTGGTCTTGGATTCCAGGCGACGCTTTTTCGAGCCCAGGGTGGGCTTGGTCGGGCGGCGTTTTTTTTCGACCTTGGTCGCGCTGAGGATCAACTCCACCAGACGCTCCAGGGCATCGGCGCGGTTCTGTTCCTGGGTCCGGTATTGCTGGGCCTTGAGGATCAACACGCCGTCGCTGGTAATCCGACTGTCACGCAGTGCCAGCAAGCGTTCCTTGTAGAACGGCGGCAGCGACGAAGCGCCGATATCGAAGCGCAAATGCACGGCGCTGGATACCTTGTTGACGTTCTGCCCGCCAGCGCCCTGGGCGCGGATGGCCGTCAACTCGATTTCGGCATCGGGCAGGTGCACGTTACTGGAGATCACCAACATCGAAAGCGGGTCCGTGAGCGAGGGTAGAGGCCGGGTTGCCGGCCCCTACGCGGTGGGCTAGGGGTTCAGCGAGGATACAGCACTCACGTCAGCCTGAGCCTTGCGCTTGTTCTTGAGCACATAGCACACCCACATAAAGGCCAGCCAGACAGGAATCGCATACACCGAGACCTGAATCCCCGGAATCAACAACATGACCCCCAGGATAAACACCACAAACGCCAGGCACACGTAGTTGCCATAGGGGTACCACAGCGCCTTGAACAGCGGCACCTGACCGGTGCGGTTCATGTGCTGGCGGAACTTGAAGTGCGAGAAGCTGATCATCGCCCAGTTGATCACCAACGTGGCCACCACCAGGGACATCAGCAATTCCAGGGCATGTTGCGGGATCCAGTAGTTCATCAACACCGCCACCAGGGTGACGGCCGCCGAGGCCAGGATCGAACGCACCGGCACGCCGCGCTTGTCGATCTTCGCCAACGCCGCCGGGGCGTCGCCTTGCTCGGCCATGCCCAGCAGCATGCGGCTGTTGCAGTAGGTGCCGCTGTTGTACACCGACAGCGCCGCCGTCAGCACCACGAAGTTGAGGATATGCGCGGCGGTGTTGCTGCCCAGCATCGAGAACACCTGCACGAACGGGCTGCCGCTATAGGCATCGCCGGAAGCATTCAGGGTCACCAGCAGGCTGTCCCACGGCGTCAGCGACAGCAGCACTACCAGGGCGCCAATGTAGAAAATCAGGATGCGGTAGATCACCTGATTGATCGCCTTGGGGATCACGGTGCGTGGCTGGTCCGCTTCAGCGGCGGTAAAACCGAGCATTTCCAGGCCGCCAAAGGAGAACATGATGATTGCCATGGCCATCACCAGGCCGCCGACACCATGGGGGAAGAACCCGCCGTGTTCCCACAGGTTGGTCACCGACGCCTGGGGCCCGCCGGTGCCGCTGACCAGCAGGTAGCTGCCCAGGGCGATCATGCCGATAATCGCCACCACCTTGATAATCGCAAACCAGAACTCGGCTTCGCCAAACACTTTGACGTTGGCCAGGTTGATCACATTGATCAGCACGAAAAAGGCCGCCGCCGAGACCCAGGTCGGAATCTCCGGCCACCAGTAATGCACATACTTGCCGACCGCCGTCAGCTCCGACATGCCCACCAGGATATAGAGGATCCAGCAGTTCCAGCCCGACAAGAAGCCTGCGAAACCGCCCCAGTACTTGTGGGCAAAATGGCTGAAGGAACCGGCCACTGGCTCTTCGACGATCATTTCGCCCAACTGGCGCATGATCATAAAGGCAATGAAACCGCAGATGGCATAGCCGAGGATCATCGACGGGCCGGCTGACTTCAGCACCCCCGCCGAGCCCAGGAACAGGCCGGTACCGATCGCGCCACCGAGGGCGATCAATTGAATATGACGATTTTTCAGGCCGCGCTTCAGTTCGCCTGAATGCGAGTTGGGTCCACTCATGAAAAGGGTCTCACGCAAGGTTTGATGATGTTCAATACACGATGCTGCTTTGAAACCGACTCAAGCAGCGCCGATCAAACCCCAGCGCAAACACCAGGAGTCCAGCGTCTTTCTAACGGTCATGCGTCACCTGTTTGTTTTTATCTGTGACGAAATCGAACCCGTCCGGCTTATGGCCGGGCGGAGTTAACAAGGCAGCTAGCCTTGAAGGCCTTTTGCGTGGGTACGCAAGGGGGGGTCACAGTAAAACGCGGCGCATTGTACACCGCTCGATCCGCGAGGGAGGGTTGCGGGAGAGATTGTTCGTCAAATGGAAGATTTTCTTTACACAGAAAGTTCATCAAGAGCACGCCCTGCGTAGGCTCGGCCTAATCGTAAAATAATCGTTACATAGCGGAAGCCATTCCTGACACACCACCGACTCCCCCGTGGCGAGCGGGCTTGCCCGCGTTGGACTGCACAGCAGTCTCTTGAAAGAACAACCCAGTCAACCAGGCAGACCGAGACAGCAGAGTGTGGGGCAGCTGCGCAGCCCAACGCGGGCAAGCCCGCTCGCCACACAGCGTGCAAAAAAAAACGCCAACCCGCAGGCTGACGCTTTTTCTTACAGCTTGAAGCTTAAAGCTTGCTGCTGCTCTTAAGGCTTCTTACGCCCAAACCCCGGACGCTGGCCGGAACCTGCCGGTGCGCCACGGCGCTTGCCCGACGGCTCGTCCGCGACCAGTTTGAGCCCTGGGCGCTTTTTCGGCGCGGGCTTGGCTGGACGCTTGGCACCTTCGGCTGGGCGATCAGTCTGCGGAGCACCACGGCCGGTATCGCCACGGTTGCTGCGACCGCCCGTTGGTGCTTCGCCACGACCGGCAGGCCGCGGGGTACGCGGTGCACGCTCGCCATCCTGACGGGCTGGAGCCGATGGACGACGATCGCCCTCGATCTGCGGCTGACGGGAAATACGACCGCCTGTGGCCGGAGCATCCAGCGCCGGGCGCAAGGTGCGCGCAACGCGTTCGGTACGTGCCACCGGGCGCGACGATTTACGCTGCATGCGCTCCAGCTTGTCTTTGCTCTTGGCATTCATCTGCGGCATGGCCACAGGGGTCAGGCCCACTTCAGCACTGAGGATGTCGACTTCGTACTGGCTCATTTCGCGCCAGCGACCCATCGGCAGGTCCGAGTTGAGGAACACCGGGCCGAAACGCACGCGCTTCAGGCGGCTGACCACCAGGCCCTGGGATTCCCACAAGCGACGTACTTCACGGTTACGCCCTTCCATCACCACGCAGTGGTACCAGTGGTTGAAACCTTCGCCACCGGGGGCCTGCTTGATGTCGGTGAACTTGGCCGGGCCGTCTTCCAGCACCACGCCAGCCTTGAGGCGTTCGATCATCTCGTCATCGACTTCACCCCGTACACGTACCGCGTACTCACGGTCCATCTCGTAGGACGGGTGCATCAGGCGGTTGGCCAGTTCACCGTCGGTGGTGAACATCAGCAAGCCGGTGGTGTTGATGTCCAGGCGGCCGATGTTGATCCAACGGCCTTCTTTAGGCTTGGGCATCTTGTCGAACACGGTTGGACGGCCTTCCGGGTCGTCACGGGTGCAAATCTCGCCGTCGGGCTTGTTGTACATGATCACGCGGCGCACCGATTCGGCGGCCTCTTCACGCTTGATGACCTTGCCATCAATGGTGATCGCATCATGCAGATCGACGCGCTGGCCCAGGGTGGCTTCGACGCCATTGACCTTGATGCGCTTCTGGGTGATCCAGGCTTCTACGTCGCGGCGCGAGCCGACGCCGATGCGGGCGAGGACTTTTTGCAGTTTCTCGCCGGCTGGGCCGATTTCCTGGCTGTCGTTCTGGTCTTGGTCTTTCATCTTAAGCACCTCCCGGTGTGTCGATTCAGGCGTGGCCTGAAGGTATTGAAACTGTTGTCTTGGGCGAACGCATCGCCGAAGGGTCGCGAATCATACGCTCATGGCGCGCATTGCGCATCAGAGACTAGTCGATATGGGCCGGCTCATTTGCTTTTCCGCCGACCGGTGGCACCCAGGGCGATCAGCCGCAGCTCGGCTTCGGCCAGCACTGCGCGCTTGTCGACCTTGTCGAGCTTCTTCCAGGCCCGGATCTCACGCTTGCTGCGCCCACAGCCGACGCAGATATCGTCGCTGAACTTGCAGAGGCTGATACAGGGGTCTTTGGTGGAGCTCATATACATTCTCCCTGGTGCAGAAGATCCAATGTGGGAGCGGGCTTGCTCGCGATTGCGGTAGATCAGTCATATATTCAGTGGCTGACACTCCGCAATCGCGAGCAAGCCCGCTCCCACATTTGCTTCTGGGTCAGTCTTCGAATTCGCGGCGTTCGTTTTCGATGGCTTCGGCCAGTGCCCGGGCTTCGGCTTCTTCTTCGCTCAACTCGGGCTGTTCCAGGGCAGCGACGGCGGCCAGCAGTTTTTCGCGGGCCGCAGCCACGCCGAGGACATCCTCCTCGGGGGCCGCTTCCACGTTTACCTCAAGTTCAGGCTCAGGCTCAGACTCAGGCGCCACCGCCCCATCACGCAGCAAGTCATCAAAGTCGGTCTTGATCCCCTGCTCCATATCGTCCAGCTCCAGCAGCAAGGTGTGGAAACTGGTCTCGTCCTTCGGCTCTTCCGGCTCGGCGCTGGCATCAGCCAGCTCCTGCAAGCCGGGCGGCACCGGGGCATCGTCGAAATCGAGCACCGGTTCGGCCTCGATCTCGCGCAGCTCGGCCAAGGGCGGCAGGTCGTCGAGGTTCTTCAGGTTGAAGTGATCGAGAAACACCTTGGTGGTGGCGAACATCGCGGGTTTGCCGGGTACGTCGCGGTAGCCGACGATACGGATCCACTCGCGCTCCAGCAGCGTCTTGACGATATGGCTGTTGACTGCCACGCCGCGCACGTCTTCGATCTCGCCACGGGTGATGGGCTGGCGATAGGCAATCAGCGCCATGGTTTCCAGCATCGCCCGGGAATACCGTTGCGGGCGCTCTTCCCACAGGCGCCCCACCCACGGCGAAAACTTCTCACGGATCTGCAAGCGATAGCCCGAGGCCACTTCGCGCAGTTCAAAAGCACGGCCGTCACAGGATTTACGCAGGATTTCCAGGGCCTTCTTGAACACCGGCGGTTCCGGGCGCTCGGCCTCTTCAAACAGTTCAAACAGGCGTTCCAGCGATTGCGGCTTGCCCGAGGCCAAGAGGAAGGCTTCCAACAGCGGTGCCAGTTCGCGAGGTTCAGTCAGATTCATCAATTCAGCTCGTTATTCGGCTCGCGCCCGCACGTGGATAGCCGCAAAAGGCTCATTCTGCACCAGCTCGACCAAGGATTCCTTGACCAGCTCGAGGATCGCCATAAAGGTCACCACCACGCCCAGGCGCCCTTCTTCGGCGGTAAACAGCTCGACAAACGGCACAAAGCCGCCGCCCTTGAGACGCTCCAGCACATCGCTCATACGCTCGCGGGTGGACAAGGCTTCGCGGCTGACCTGGTGGCTTTCAAACATATCGCCACGGCGCAGCACCTCGGCCATGGACATCAACAGTTCTTCCAGGCTCACATCCGGCAATAATTTGCGCGCCCGGGCTTCCGGGGCATCGAGCTTGGGCACCACCACGTCACGGCCCACGCGGCTCAAGCCATCAATGCCTTCGGCGGCAGCCTTGAAGCGCTCGTATTCCTGCAGGCGGCGGATCAGCTCGGCGCGGGGGTCGTCCTCTTCGGCTTCGATTGTCTCGGAACGCGGCAGCAGCATGCGCGACTTGATCTCCGCCAGCATCGCCGCCATCACCAGGTACTCGGCGGCCAGTTCCAGGCGCACCGACTGCATCAACTCGACATAGCCCATGTACTGGCGGGTAATTTCCGCCACAGGGATATCGAGGATATTGATGTTCTGCTTGCGGATCAGGTACAGCAGCAAGTCCAGCGGACCCTCGAAGGCCTCAAGGAACACTTCCAGGGCATCCGGCGGGATATACAGGTCCAGGGGCATTTCCATGACCGCCTGGCCGTAGACCATGGCAAATGGCAGCTCCTGCTGGGCGCCGGCCTGACTGTCGACGGTTTCCACGGCCGACATTCAGGCCTCGACCAGGAACGGTGCCGGATCGCCACAACCCACACGGATCACCTCCGGCTCGCCGTCGGCCAGGTTGATCACGGTGGACGCCTTGTTGCCGCCATACCCGCCGTCGATGATCAGGTCTACGTGCTTTTCCAGGAGCTGGCGCATTTCATAGGGATCTTCCAGCGGCTCAGTGTCGCCGGGCATGATCAACGACACGCTCATCAGCGGCTCACCCAACTCGGCCAGCAGCGCCAGGGCAATGGGGTGCTCCGGCACCCGCAGGCCAATGGTGCGCTTTTTCGGGTGCAGCAATAGGCGCGGCACCTCGCGGGTGGCATTCAGAATAAAGGTGTACGGCCCCGGCGTATGGGCCTTGAGCAGGCGGAAAGTGCCGGTATCGACTTTGGCGAACAGGCCCAATTGCGACAGGTCGCTGCAGATCAGCGCAAAGTTGTGATTCTTGTCCAGTTCGCGCAGGCGTCTTACGCGCTCCACGGCGTTCTTGTCGCCGATCTGGCAACCGATGGCGTAGGAGGAATCCGTGGGGTAGATCACCACGCCGCCGCCTCGAATGATCTCCACGGCCTGCTTGATCAGCCGCGCTTGCGGGTTTTCCGGGTGAATCTGGAAAAATTGACTCACGTTCTCTACCTGTTCAGACGGTGGCGGTAATGGGGTCATGCTTGAATCGCCCCCACAGGAGCGGCAAGTCTTCCGGGACCGGGCGATATTCGCCGATCTCCGACCAGCCGCCTGGGCCATGGAAATCACTGCCGGCACTGACCAGCAGACCAAATTCACGGGCAAGAATCGCCAGGCTGCCAACCTGTTCGGCGGGTTGATGCCCATTGACCACTTCGATGGCGTGGCCACCCGCTTGAATATAGTCGCCTATCAGCTTGCGACGCTTGCTGCGGGTAAAATCGTAATGCCAGGGGTGCGCCAGGCTGACCCAGGCCCCGGAAGCACGCAACGTGGCAACCGTGTCCTCCAGAGTCGGCCAGTGCAGCTTGACGTCCCCCAGCTTGCCGGCGCCCAGCCATTTGCGGAACGCTTCGGCGCGGTCCTTGACGAACCCTTCACGCACCATCCAGTCGGCAAAATGCGGACGGGCCGGCGCGTTGCCGCTGTCGCCCAGCTCCTGCTGGATCGCTCGGGCGCCCTCCAGCGCGTTGGGCATGCCCTTGAGCGCCAGTTTGCGGCTTATTTCTTCGGACCGCAGCCAGCGGCCATCGTGCAAATTGGCAATGGCCGCCACCAATGGCGGGGCCGTGACGTCAAAACCGTAGCCCAGGACATGAATGGTCGCGCCGCCCCAGGTGCAGGACAATTCGACGCCATTGACCAGATGCATCCCCAGGGCCGTGGCGGCACTACGCGCCTCTTCCAGGCCTTCGAGGGTGTCGTGGTCAGTCAGCGACAGGACTCGCACGCCTTTTTCAAACGCACGCGCAACCAGTACCGCGGGCGCCAGGGCGCCGTCGGAGGCCGTGCTGTGGCAGTGCAAATCAACATTCACGGAAGTGTGTAACCTCAAGTCAGCTGGCGCTTTCGCTACCAAGGATGTTTGTTATTATGCCGCCACATCCAGCTTCTGGCTCTTACTGTGAAACAATTCATCGACTTCATCCCGCTGTTGCTGTTCTTCATCGTTTTCAAAACCGATCCACGGGTCCTTGATATCGGCGGCCATGAGCTGTCGTTCGGCGGCATCTACAGCGCCACGGCGGTGCTGATCCTCAGCTCCCTGGTGGTCTACGGCGCGATCTTCATCTCCCAGCGCAAGCTGGAAAAAAGCCAGTGGCTGACCCTGATCGCCTGCCTGGTCTTTGGCGGCCTGACCCTGGCCTTCCACAGCGAGACCTTCCTGAAATGGAAAGCCCCGGTGGTCAACTGGCTGTTTGCCCTGGCCTTTATCGGTAGCCACTTCATTGGTGATCGCCTGCTGATCAAGCGGATCATGGGCCACGCCCTGAGCCTGCCGGAGCCGATCTGGACCCGCCTGAACATCGCCTGGATCGGGTTTTTCCTGTTCTGTGGCGCGGCCAACCTGTTCGTGGCCTTTACCTTCCAGAGCTACTGGGTCGACTTCAAGGTGTTCGGCAGCCTGGGCATGACCGTGGTGTTCCTGGTTGCCCAGGGTATCTACCTGTCGCGCCATCTGCATGACACCGACCCCACCACGCCAAAAACCGAGGACTGACATGCTCTACGCCATCATCGCCACCGACGTCGCCAACTCCCTGGAAAAACGCCTGTCCGTTCGCCCGGCCCACGTGGAACGCCTCAAGGCGCTACAGGCCGAGGGGCGCTTGGTGATCGCCGGCCCGCACCCGGCGGTCGACAGCAATGATCCGGGGGACGCTGGCTTCACCGGCAGCCTGATCATCGCCGAGTTCGCCTCCCTGGCCGATGCCCAGGCCTGGGCCAAGGCCGACCCGTATGTGGCGGCCGGCGCCTATGCCGATGTCGTGGTCAAACCGTTCAAGCAAGTCCTGCCCTGATCCAGGTGGTGCTGAACCTATTGGGCTCGGCAAACGCCTAATCGCTCATTATTCTCGGTAACCTGCCGACAACGTTCTGAATATTCGTGTGGAATCAGGAGTTCCGATGCGCTTACGTCAGTTGTGTCTGTTGGCAGTGTTAACGATCGGGGCTACGGCCCAGGCTGAAGAAACCTCGAACACCGGCAGTTCCACGCCCCTGTCCTTGAGTGCCGGCAGCCAGATCACCGAGTTGCAGCAACGCTTGAAAGAAAGCGAACGCCTGCGCGAAGAGCTGAGCAAACAATTGCAGACTGCCGATGCTACCCGCGAGAGTGCGCAACTGAGCCGGCTGCGCCAGGACAATCAGCGCCTGGCCCAGCAACTCAAGGAAGCACAAGGTGGCGCCCTGCCACGCTGGCTCACTGACCAGCAGCAGTGGTTTGTGATTGGTGCGGGAGTTGCGCTGGTCGCCCTGCTGTGCGGTATCTTCGCCAGTGGCGGGCATCGGCGCCGTCGACAATGGCTAAATTGAGTGAGTCATGAGCGAGCTGTTACTGATAGATGATGACCAGGAGCTTTGTGAGCTGCTGACCAGTTGGTTGAGCCAGGAAGGTTTCCAGGTGCGCGCTTGCCATGACGGCGTAAGCGCGCGCAAAGCCCTGGCCGAAGCCGCGCCGGCGGCGGTGGTGCTGGATGTGATGCTGCCCGACGGCAGCGGCCTGGAGTTGCTCAAGCAATTGCGCGCCGACCACCCGGAGCTGCCGGTACTGATGCTCTCGGCCCGGGGCGAGCCCCTGGACCGGATCCTCGGCCTGGAACTGGGTGCCGATGACTACCTGGCCAAGCCCTGCGACCCCCGCGAACTGACCGCCCGCCTGCGGGCGGTACTGCGCCGCAGCCACCCGACGGCGGTGTCGACCCAGCTGGAACTGGGCGACCTGTGCTTCAGCCCGGTGCGTGGTGTGGTGATCATCGACCATCAGGAACTGACCCTCACCCTGTCCGAAAGCCGCCTGCTGGAAGCCTTGCTGCGCCAGCCGGGCGAGCCCCTGGACAAGCAGGAGCTGGCGCAGATCGCCCTGGGGCGCAAGCTGACCTTGTATGACCGCAGCCTGGACATGCACGTCAGCAACCTGCGCAAGAAAATCGGCCCGCATGCCGACGGCCGCCCGCGGATCGTTGCATTGCGCAGCCGTGGCTACTACTACAGCCTCTGACATCCCCTGCAGGAGCCGGCAAGCCGGCACCTACAGGTTTGTAAGCCCCCGCCCAATCCGTCTTTACCCAAGCTTTACCCTTCCCTGACCGCCGCTGACCTTGATCTTCGTAATCTACTCACATCCGGACTCACCGGAACCGAGACAAGGAGAAACACCATGCGCAAGACCCTTATCGCTCTGATGTTCGCCGCAGCCCTGCCGACCGTCGCCATGGCCATGCCAGAAGGCCATGGCCCGATGGGCGGCCCTGAAGGCCACATGATGGGTGGCCCGGGCCACGGCGGTGAACACGGCATGCGCGGCAAAGGCGGCCCGTTCAGCCAACTGGACCTGACCCGCGAGCAGCGCCAGCAGATCGGCAAACTGATGGGCGAACAACGGGAAGGCCGCCAACAACTGGTCAAGAAGTACCTGGACAAACTCCCGGCCGCTGACCAGAAGGCCATGAAGGACGAAATGGCCGCCGCCAAGCAGAAAACCCAGGCGGATATCCGTGCCCTGCTCAAGCCTGACCAGCAGAAGAAGTTCGACGAAATGGCGAAGAAGCGCGCCGAGCGTCAAGCCGAGTGGCAGCAGTTCCAGGCCTGGAAAGCGCAACAACCGCAAAAAGCGCAATAATGCGTTAGCAACCTCCCAGCCCAGTGGCCCGTGCCGCTGGGCTTTTCCTGTTTGAGGGTTTCCTGTGCGTTCACTCTTCTGGCGCATCCTTGCCAGTTTCTGGCTGGCTATCGCCCTGGTTGCCGGACTGTCGATCCTGCTTGGGCATATGCTCAACCAGGACGCCTGGATTCTCAGCCGCCATCCCGGCCTCAACAACCTGGCCGAAGAATGGACCCAGCGTTATGAAACCCAGGGCGAGGACGCCGCCCAGGATTTGTTGCAACAGCGCAAACGCCAGTACCACGTCGATGTGCAGGTGCTCAACGAGAGCGGCGACCCGGTGGTGCGTGGCACCTTCCCGCGCCGCGCCGCCGCCTTCGAAGCCCGCCAGCATGAGAGCCATGAGGGCCGGCTACCGTGGCGCCGCCTGACGGCCGAGTACACCAGTGAAAAAACCGGCGATACCTACCTGCTGATCTATCGTATCGCCCTGCCGGAGCTAGATGCCTGGCACCGCAGCAGCCTGCTCTGGCCCTTGAGTGCCCTGGCGATTGCGTTGGTGGTGCTGACCCTGTTCAGCCTGCTGGTGACCCTGTCCATCACTCGCCCCCTCAGCCGTCTGCGCGGTGCAGTGCATGACCTGGGCCAGACCACGTACCAGCAAAACAGCCTGGCGCGCCTGGCCGACCGACGTGATGAATTTGGCGTGCTGGCCACCGACTTCAACCGCATGGGCGCTCGCCTGCAAAGCCTGATCGGCAGCCAGCGGCAATTGCTGCGCGATGTGTCCCACGAACTGCGCTCGCCCCTGGCGCGCCTGCGGATCGCCCTGGCCCTGGCGGAGCGGGCCACGCCCGAAGCCCGGGAGAAGCTCTGGCCGCGCCTGACCCTGGAATGTGATCGCCTGGAAGCCTTGATCAGCGAGATCCTGGTGCTGGCGCGGGTCGACGCCGACAACGCCAGCGCCGAAGACATCGACCTCAACGCCCTGCTCAAGACCCTGCAAAAGGACGCCCAGCTCGGCGCCCCGGAGCAGCTGGTGCAACTGCAAGCCGAGCCGGCGCTGCAACTCAAGGGCTGGCCCCATATGATCGAGCGGGCGCTGGACAACCTGTTGCGTAATGCCCAGCGCTTCAACCCTCCCACCCAGCCGATTGAAGTCCAGGCCCAGCGCCAAGGCGAACGCATTGTGATCAGCGTGCGCGACCACGGCCCGGGCGTGGAGGCCGAACACCTGCAAAAACTGGGCGAGCCGTTTTACCGCGCCCCCGGGCAAACCGCCCAAGGTCATGGGCTGGGCCTGGCCATCGCCCGCCGGGCCGCCGAACGTCATGGCGGCAGCTTGAGCCTGGCCAATCACCCGGAGGGCGGATTTATCGCCACCCTGGACTTGCCCTTGCAGCCGGGGATTGCAGCACACCCCTGAAGATCTTCTATGATGGCCCCTCTCTTATGGAGGGCCTTTGATGACTGATCTGCTCACCTCGATCCAGCGTGCACTCGATCTGCCGCCCACGCCGCTGGCGACCACTGAAGCCGGCGCCCTGCCGTCAACCTTCGCTGTCACCGAGCTGGCCTGCGCCAGCATCGGGGCTGCAGGACAGGCCATAGCCCGGCTGCTGGAACAACAAACCGGGCGCCTGCCCCTGATCAGCGTCGACCCGCGCCTGGCCTCCTTCTGGTTCTCCAGCTCCCTGCGCCCACTGGGCTGGAGCGTGCCGCCGCTGTGGGATCCGATTGCCGGGGACTACGCCTGCGCTGACGGCTGGATTCGTCTGCACACCAACGCCCCCCACCACCGCGCAGCTGCCGAGCGTGTACTGGGGCAGGTCGCGGATCGGGCGGCGATGGCGCTCAAGGTCGCCTCCTGGAACGCCGCCGAGCTTGAGCAGGCGATTGTCGATGAGGCCGGCTGTGCCGCGCAGATGCGCACCTGGCAGCAGTGGCAGGCTCATCCCCAAGGGTCGGCGGTCAATCAGGAACCGTTGGTGGCATGGGAGCGCTTCGAGGCAGCCGGCAACACCACCTGGCTGGGCAACGTGGCGCGCCCGTTGGCGGGGGTCAAGGTACTGGACCTGACCCGCGTTCTGGCCGGTCCTGTGGCCAGCCGTTTTCTCGCAGGGCTTGGCGCCGACGTATTACGCATCGACTCCCCCACCTGGAACGAACCAGGGGTCGTGCCGGAAATGACCCTGGGCAAACGCTGCGCGCGCCTGGACCTTAAAAACACCGACGACCGGCAATTGTTCGAAGGTTTGCTCAAGGATGCCGACATTCTGTTTCACGGTTATCGGGCCGATGCACTGGAGCAACTGGGTTACAACGCGAGCGCAGTGCAGCAACTCGCCCCCGGCCTGATCGACGTCAGCCTCAACGCCTACGGCTGGAGCGGCCCGTGGCGCAATCGCCGGGGCTTCGACAGCCTGGTGCAGATGAGCAGCGGCATCGCCCACGCCGGCATGCAATGGAAGCAGGCGGATAAACCCGTGCCGCTGCCGGTGCAGGCGCTGGACCATGCCACCGGTTACCTGATGGCGGCCAGTGCGATACGGGCCTTGGCCGAGCGTTTAAGCAGCGGGCATGGGGTTTCGGCCCGGCTGTCGCTGGCGCGTACGGCGAAATTGTTGATCGAGGCGGGACAAGACGTGAAGCAGCCAGCGTTGCGTGAAGAAGAACCGAGTGATCAGGGGCTGCTGGTGGAGCAGACGGCCTGGGGGCCGGCGCATCGGTTGCTGGCGCCGGTCACTCTTGCCGGGACACCGCTGCAATGGGATTTGCCGGCTGGGGAATTGGGCGCGCATCGGGCACGGTGGTGACCTTGAAATGGTTATCGCGGGCAAGCCCGGCTCCCACAGTTGACCGGGTACACGATCAACTGCGGGAGCGGGCTTGCCCGCGATAAGGCCCTCCCCAGCACAATCAACCAAGCGTCATGCTCACAGGGTCAGCACCCCGCTATACAACCCATACGCCGCCAGGCTCGCCCCGGCAATCACGCAACTGAAAATCCCCTTTTCCAGCAAGGTAAACAGCGGCTGGCCCTGCTCGCGCTTGGCCTGGGCAAACAAAATCACCCCAGGTGCATACAGCAACGCCGACAGCAGCAGGTATTTCAAGCCCCCGGCATACAGCAGCCACACCGCATAGCCCAGGGCAATCACGCCGACCAGCAGGTCCTTGAGCCGCTGGCCATGGGCTTCTTCGTAGGTTTCTCCGCGCCCGCACAACAACACGGCATAGGCCGCCGACCATAAATACGGCACGAGGATCATCGACGACGCCAGGTAGATCAACGTGGTGTAAGTGCTGGCCGAAAACAGCGTGATCACCAGGAACAGCTGGATCATCACATTGGTCAGCCACAACGCATTGACCGGCACGCGGTTGGCATTTTCCTTTTTCAGGAAGGCCGGCATGGTCTTGTCATGGGCAGTGGCGTAGAGAATCTCGGCACACAGCAAGGCCCATGACAGCAACGCCCCCAGCAGCGACACCGCCAGGCCGATGCTGATCAACATTGCGCCCCAGGGGCCGACGATATGTTCCAGCACGCCCGCCAGTGAGGGGTTCTGCAAGTTGGCCAACTCGGGCTGGCTCATGATCCCCAGGGACAGCACGTTGACCAGCACCAGCAGGGCCAGCACTCCGACAAACCCGATCACCGTGGCGCGGCCCACGTCCGAGCGTTTTTCCGCGCGCGCCGAGTACACGCTGGCCCCTTCGATACCGATAAACACAAACACGGTGACCAGCATCATATTGCGCACCTGGTCCATCACCCCACCGAACTGCGGGTTGCCCAGGCCCCAGATATCCCGGGTGAATACATCCGCCTTGAAGGCCACGGCGGCGATCACGATAAACATCAGCAGCGGTACGATCTTGGCCACGGTGGTGACCTGGTTGATAAACGCTGCCTCCTTGATCCCGCGCATCACCAGAAAATGCACAGCCCACAGCAGCAACGACGCGCAACCGATCGCCACCGGCGTGTTGCCCTGGCCGAACACCGGAAAAAAATAGCCCAGGGTGCTGAACAGCAACACGAAATAGCCCACGTTACCCATCCAGGCGCTGATCCAGTAGCCCCAGGCAGACGAGAAGCCCATGTAGTCGCCAAAACCGGCCTTGGCGTAGGCATACACCCCGGAGTCGAGGTTGGGCTTGCGGTTGGCCAGGGTCTGGAACACGAACGCGAGGGTCAACATGCCAATGGCAGTGATCCCCCAACCGATCAGGATCGCCCCCACCTCGGCCCGCGCAGCCATGTTCTGTGGCAACGAGAAGATTCCGCCGCCAATCATCGAGCCCACCACCAATGCCACCAGGGCACTGAGACGCAGCTTTTGTGCCGGTTGCGACATAGAAACTCCTGCAGATAAAACAGTTATTGAGCGCTGCACTCAGCTAATTTATCGAAATCAATCAATGTTTATTAGCTATAGCGAATAAAACTGCTCGCCTCATAACTTAATGACATTTCAATTAGTCGAGTTTAGGTAAATTTAGAATTTAAATACGGCTTGTCTTTTATCCATGGGAGGTATTTGGCAAAGCCTCTGAAAAAGTTTGCACATCTGCGAAAACGGGCTAGCTTCAAGCGTCCACGTCTTGCGCACAAAAGGATTAACCCGAACGGAGAGATGCTCTGAAATGAGCATATCCGGGCAATTATACGCCTGTAGCATTTATTCATAAGTCTTTAATTCACAATGGAATGTGCCAATGAAGTGATCTAAGTCAGCTATTTGAATAGCGCACAGTTTTATTCTGTGGTCTCTCTTCTCCTGCATTGGAGTCACGCAATGTCTGAATCTCCCGGAAAACTTCGATTAGGCGCCCTTGTTGCTCTTGTTGTGGGCTCAATGATTGGCGGCGGGATCTTCTCGTTGCCGCAAAATATGGCCGCCAGCGCCGATGTCGGTGCGGTGTTGATTGGTTGGGTTATCACTGCCGTGGGTATGTTGACCCTGGCCTTTGTATTCCAGACTCTGGCCAATCGCAAACCTGACCTGGACGGCGGCGTGTACGCCTACGCCAAGGCCGGTTTTGGCGACTACATGGGTTTCTCGTCAGCCTGGGGCTACTGGATCAGTGCCTGGCTGGGCAACGTCGGCTACTTCGTGTTGCTGTTCAGCACCCTGGGCTACTTCTTCCCCATCTTCGGCGAAGGCAACACCCCGGCGGCAGTGATCGGCGCCTCGGTGCTGTTGTGGGCCGTGCATTTTCTGGTATTGCGCGGGATCAAGGAGGCGGCGTTTATCAACCTGGTGACCACCGTCGCCAAGATCGTACCGCTGGTGCTGTTTGTATTGATCGCGCTGTTCGCGTTCAAGCTGGACATCTTCACCGCTGATATCTGGGGCCTGAAAAACCCCGACCTGGGCAGCGTAATGAACCAGGTGCGCAACATGATGCTGGTCACCGTATGGGTATTTATCGGTATCGAAGGCGCGAGCATCTTCTCGTCCCGTGCCGAAAAACGCTCGGACGTGGGCAAGGCCACCGTTATCGGCTTTATCACCGTGCTGCTGTTCCTGATGCTGGTGAACGTGCTGTCCCTGGGCATCATGACCCAACCGGAACTGGCCAAGCTGCAGAACCCGTCGATGGCCGCCGTGCTGGAGCATGTGGTCGGCCACTGGGGCGCGGTGCTGATCAGCGTCGGCTTGATCATCTCGCTGCTGGGTGCGCTGCTGTCGTGGGTGCTGCTGTGCGCAGAGATCATGTTCGCCGCTGCCAAAGACCACACCATGCCGGAGTTCCTGCGTAAGGAAAACGCCAACCATGTGCCGGTCAACGCCCTGTGGCTGACCAACGCCATGGTCCAGGTCTTCCTGGTGATCACCCTGTTTTCCGCCAGCACCTACCTGTCGCTGATCTACCTCGCCACCTCGATGATCCTGGTGCCCTACCTGTGGTCGGCGGCCTACGCGCTGCTGCTGGCAGTGCGCGGCGAGACCTACGAGGCGGCCCTGGCCGAGCGCAAGAAAGACCTGTTTATCGGCGCCGTCGCCCTGATCTACGCGGTCTGGCTGCTGTATGCCGGTGGCACCAAGTACCTGCTGCTGTCCGCCCTGCTCTACGCCCCTGGCGCGATCCTGTTCGCCAAAGCCAAGCGTGAACTGGGCAAACCGATTTTCACCAACGTCGAGAAGCTGATTTTCGCCGCAGTGGTCATTGGCGCCCTGGTGGCGGCCTATGGGCTCTACGACGGCTTCCTGACCCTGTAACACCTGAATCTTTATGTTCACTGGAGGATCTGTAATGACCACGGAAAAAGTTAAGTACGGCGTACATTCCGAAGCCGGCAAACTGCGCAAAGTCATGGTGTGTTCCCCAGGTCTGGCCCATCAGCGGCTGACCCCCAACAATTGCGACGAACTGTTGTTCGATGACGTGCTCTGGGTTGCCCAGGCCAAGCGGGACCATTTCGACTTCGTCACCAAGATGCGCGAACGCGATATTGATGTGCTGGAAATGCACAACCTGCTGACCGACATTGTTGCCATCCCCGCAGCCCTGGACTGGATCCTGGAGCGCAAGATCACTGCCGATACAGTTGGCCTGGGCCTGGCCGATGAAGTCGGTTCCTGGCTGCGCAGCCTGGAGCCGCGCAAGATCGCCGAGTTCCTGATCGGTGGCGTGTCGGCCGATGACCTGCCGAGCAGCTTTGGTGGCAAGACCATCGAGATGTTCCGCGACTTCCTCGGCCACTCAAGCTTTATCCTGCCGCCGCTGCCCAACACCCAGTTCACCCGCGACACCACCTGCTGGATCTACGGTGGCGTAACGCTCAACCCGATGTACTGGCCGGCGCGACGTCAGGAAACCCTGCTGACCACCGCCATCTACAAGTTCCACCCCGAGTTCACCAACGCCGACTTCCAGATCTGGTACGGCGACCCTGACCTGCAACACGGTGCAGCCACCCTGGAAGGCGGCGACGTGATGCCGATTGGCAACGGCGTGGTCTTGATCGGTATGGGCGAGCGCTCGTCCCACCAGGCCATCGGCCAACTGGCGCGCAACCTGTTCAAGAACAAGGCCGTGGAAAAAGTCATCGTTGCCGGCCTGCCGAAATCCCGCGCCGCGATGCACCTGGACACCGTGTTCAGCTTCTGCGACCGCGACCTGGTCACCGTCTTCCCCGAAGTGGTAAGCCAGATCGTTCCTTTCACCCTGCGCCCTGACGAAAGCAAGCCCCACGGCATTGATATCCAACGGGAGAAAACCAACTTCCTCGACACCGTGGCCGCAGCCCTTGGCCTCAAGACCCTGCGCGTAGTGGAAACCGGCGGCAACAGCTTCGCCGCCGAACGCGAACAGTGGGATGACGGCAACAACGTGGTAGCGGTAGAGCCTGGCGTGGTGATCGGTTACGACCGCAACACCTACACCAACACCCTGCTGCGCAAGGCCGGTGTGGAAGTCATCACTATCAGTGCCGGTGAACTGGGCCGCGGCCGTGGCGGTGGCCACTGCATGACCTGCCCAATCATCCGCGATCCTATCGACTACTAAACGACCGTCTCCCCGGTCGGCACCTACCCGATGCCGACCGGGCCGATTACCGAATCCAAGGAGAATCATCATGGCGTTCAACATCCACAACCGTAACCTGCTGAGCCTGGAACACCACACCCCGCGCGAGCTGCGCTACCTGCTGGACCTGTCCCGCGATCTCAAGCGCGCCAAGTACACCGGCACCGAGCAGCAGCACCTCAAAGGCAACAACATCGCGCTGATCTTCGAGAAAACCTCGACCCGCACCCGATGTGCCTTCGAAGTCGCAGCCTATGACCAGGGCGCCAACGTCACCTATATCGACCCGAACTCGTCGCAGATCGGCCACAAAGAAAGCATGAAAGACACCGCCCGCGTACTCGGGCGCATGTACGACGCCATCGAATACCGTGGTTTCAAGCAGGAAATCGTCGAAGAACTGGCGAAATTTGCCGGGGTACCGGTGTTCAACGGCCTGACCGACGAGTACCACCCAACCCAGATGATCGCCGACGTGCTGACCATGCGTGAACACGCTGACAAGCCGATCCACGACATCAGCTACGCCTACCTGGGCGACGCCCGTAACAACATGGGCAACTCGCTGCTGCTGGTCGGCGCCAAACTGGGCATGGACGTACGCATCTGCGCACCCAAAGCCCTGTGGCCCCACGATGACCTGGTCGGTCGCTGCAAAAAATACGCGGAAGAAAGCGGTGCACGCATCACCCTCACCGAAGACCCGAAAGCGGCGGTCAAGGGCGTGGACTTTATCCACACTGACGTCTGGGTCTCCATGGGCGAGCCAGTGGAAGCCTGGGCCGAGCGTATCGAGCAACTGCTGCCGTACCAGGTCAATGCCCAACTGATGAAAGCCACCGGCAACCCACGCACCAAGTTCATGCACTGCCTGCCGGCGTTCCATAACAGCGATACCAAGATCGGCAAACAGATTGCCGAGCAGTATCCGCACCTGGCCAACGGCATCGAAGTGACCGACGACGTGTTCGAGTCCCCAGCCTGCATCGCCTTCGAGCAAGCGGAAAATCGCATGCACACCATCAAGGCGATCCTGGTTTCGACGCTGGCTGACTTGTAACCCAACACCGCTCCCACTGATGTAACACGGTCAATGTGGGAGCGGGCTTTATGCGGCCTTGCCCGCGATGCAGTCACCTCGGTCTGCCAGGCATATTGAGGTGATGCCATCGCAGGCAAGCCAGCTCCCACATAAAGCCAGCTCCGACATTTTGTCCGGTGTTCACAAAGCCGCACTCTAAAAGGACAACCGCTATGCGTATCGTCGTTGCTCTGGGCGGTAACGCCCTGCTCCGCCGTGGTGAACCCATGACTGCGGACAACCAACGCGCCAATATCCGGGTCGCCACCGAACAGATTGCCAAGATCCATCCCGGCAACGAGTTGGTGATCGCCCACGGCAATGGGCCGCAAGTCGGCCTGCTGTCCCTGCAAGCCGCCGCCTACACCCAGGTCTCGCCCTACCCGCTGGACGTGCTGGGTGCCGAAACCGAAGGCATGATCGGCTACATCATCGAACAGGAACTGGGCAACCTGCTGGACTTTGAGGTGCCATTCGCCACCCTACTGACCCAGGTTGAAGTGGACGCCAACGACCCGGCCTTCCAGAACCCGACCAAGCCGATAGGCCCGGTCTACTCCAAAGCCGAAGCGGAAAAACTGGCCGCCGAAAAAGGCTGGGCGATTGCCCCCGATGGCGATAAATACCGCCGGGTAGTGGCCAGCCCACGGCCCAAACGCATCTTTGAGATCCGCCCGATCAAGTGGCTGCTGGAAAAGAGCAGCATCGTGATCTGTGCCGGCGGCGGCGGCATCCCGACCATGTATGACGAGAACGGCAAGCTCAAGGGCATCGAGGCCGTGATCGACAAAGACCTGTGTTCCTCGCTGCTGGCCCAGCAACTGGAAGCCGACCTGCTGGTGATCGCCACCGACGTCAACGCCGCCTTTATCGACTTCGGCAAGCCGACGCAAAAGGCTATCGGCCAGGCCCACCCCGACGACATGGAAACACTCGGCTTCGCCGCCGGCTCCATGGGGCCTAAGGTCCAGGCCGCCTGCGAGTTCGCCCGCAACACTGGCAAAACCGCAGTGATCGGTTCACTCTCGGACATCGAAGCGATCGTCCAGGGCACCGCCGGTACCCGTATCAGCACGGCAAAACCTGGCATCACCTACTTATAACTACACCCCGGGCGGCTGTTGCAGCCGCCCTTCTCCAATGCCTTGTTAGGGAGAGACGCCTATGGCCATTTTTGAACCCGGTCACTTGCATGTTGAACGCCACGCCTTGAATGCCCAGGACCACAGCTACGACCTGTGCATCGACTATGAAGTCAGCCAGGATCCAAAGGAAGGCAAGGGAATGCTCTTCAAGATGCATGGTTCGGTGCAGGGCAAAGAGCTCAAGGAAGAATTCTTCCTGCCCAAGGACCAGGCCTTCGACTTTGCCCGCCATGCCATGAACATCGCGCAGAAATACGGCATGCCGAAAACCGCGGTCCTCAACGGAGGCATGCATAAACAGTACGACTTGATGTTCGAGGATGTGCGCCACCAGCTGGATGTAAAGCCGGGCGATCCGATCAAGCCTGAACACCTGGAATAACCCCTGCTCCACGGCCAAAACAGATCAAATGTGGGAGCCAGCTTGTGTGGGAGCTGGCTTGCCTGCGATGAAGGCACCTCGATGTATCAGTCACACCTCGATGAGGCTATCGCAGGCAAGCCAACTCCCACATTTTTGATCTCCACCGTCGCTCAGGCATACTGGCCACCCTCCGCATTGCAGAATCAAAGTCCGCCCCATGCGTATCCACGTCAGCTTCATCGACCGCGTCGGCATTACCCAGGAAGTCCTGGCCCTGCTCGGTGGGCGCAATCTCAACCTGGATGCGGTGGAGATGATCCCGCCCAACGTCTACATCGACGCGCCGACCCTGAGCGTGGAGGTGCTGGAAGAGTTGCGCGACGCGCTGTTCAGCGTCCATGGCGTACAGGCGGTGACGGTGGTGGATATCCTTCCCGGCCAGCGCCGCCATCTGCAACTCGACGCCCTGCTGGCGGCCATGACCGACCCGGTCCTGGCCCTGGACAGCGCCGGCAAGGTGCTGCTGGCCAACCCGGCGCTGATCGCCCTCTATGGCCGCGAGCCGGCTGGCGAAAGTATCGCCGAGCTGTTTGACGATCCGGCACTGCTGGAAGCCTTGCTCGAACATGGCTTTCGCCTGCCCCTGCGCGAGATCAGCGTCAACGGCCAGACCTTGCTGCTGGATGCCACGCCGATTACCGATGCCGGCGCGCTGCTGACTTTGTACCAACCCAATCGCATCGGCGAGCGGCTCTCGGCGCTGCACCATGACCATGCCGAAGGCTTCGATGCGTTGCTGGGCGAGTCCGTGGCCATCCGCACCCTCAAGACCCGTGCGCAACGGGTGGCGGCCCTCGACGCCCCGCTGTTGATCCAGGGCGAGACCGGCACCGGCAAAGAGCTGGTGGCCCGCGCCTGCCATGCCATCAGCGCACGCCACAGCTCACCGTTCCTGGCGCTGAACTGCGCGGCGCTGCCGGAAAACCTCGCCGAAAGCGAGCTGTTCGGCTACGCCCCCGGCGCCTTTACCGGCGCCCAGCGCGGCGGCAAGCCAGGGCTGATGGAACTGGCCAACCAGGGCACGGTGTTTCTCGATGAGATCGGCGAGATGTCGCCGTACTTGCAGGCCAAGCTGCTGCGTTTTCTCAATGACGGCAGCTTTCGCCGGGTCGGCGGCGACCGCGAGGTCAAGGTCAATGTGCGCATCCTCAGCGCCACCCACCGCGACCTGGAAAAGATGGTCAGCGAAGGCACCTTCCGCGAAGACCTGTTCTACCGCCTCAATGTGCTGAATGTGGAAGTACCGCCCCTGCGCGAACGTGGCCAGGACATCCTGCTGCTGGCCCGCTACTTCATGCAGCAGGCCTGCGCGCAGATCCAGCGCCCGGTCTGCCGCCTGGCACCGGGCACCTACCCGGCGCTGCTGGGCAACCGCTGGCCGGGTAATGTGCGCCAGTTGCAGAACGTGATCTTCCGCGCCGCCGCCATTTGCGAAAGCAACCTGGTGGACATTGGCGACCTGGATATCGCCGGCACCTCGGTCGCCCGCCAGAGCGACGGCGAAGTGAACAGCCTGGAGCAGGCCGTTGAGGACTTTGAGCGCAGCCTGCTCGAAAAGCTCTACAGCACCTATCCCTCGACACGTCAGTTGGCCAACCGTCTACAGACGTCTCACACCGCTATCGCCCATCGGTTGCGCAAATACGGCATCCCCGGCAAACCCTGATCACCACAGGACCCTGCGTCCACGCTGGATCACCGCCCCCGTCGCGCTGAAAAACAGCTGCTGGGCCATGGCTGGGCTGATCCGCGAATAGTAGATCGCAATCACATCGCTGTCGGTCTTGTCGGCCAGGCTGCGAAAGCTCATAAAGCGTTGTTCCGGCCGTTTCAAATGGCCGGCGCTGTATGGCGCGTTGGCCGCCTCACGTGTGCGGTAATGAAAATGGGCGTAGGCCAATACCTTGCCGCCAGTGTCCTTGACCAGGTATTCCTGCAGGAAATCATTCTCCCGTTTAAGCGCTATGCGCCCCTCTATCGGTAGGATTTGCACCTCATTCTGGCTCTTGAGGTAGGCAATCCCCTCTTCATCAGGTGCCAGGCGCTTGACCATCTCGATACGGATCAGCCTGCCGTGCTCCGCCAGGCGGCTGGAGGCCTGCCCCAGCTCCTTGAGCAGGGGCTCCTGCGTTTGGCTTTGCTCCTGCCCCAGGGCCTTGCGGATCTTATCGGCCACCCCATTGATTTTCCCGGCATGCCGTAACAATCGGGCCTCGACGCTGGCGGGCTGGCTGGAGAGGCGCGCTTCGTTACGCGCCTGCTCAAGCACAGTCGACTGGCGCGCCAGCAGCTTGCGCCCATCGTCCCTGAGCCTTTCCAGGGAGCGCACCGGGCGCACTGGCGGCGTACGGGCCTGGGTGATTGCCTCAAACTCATCACTGCCAGGCGCCTGCCGAAAGCTCGTCACCACACTCTGATCGACCGGATTGATGACATCAACAATGTGCTCGTTCATCTGCGGCGTACGCGCCCGAACCTGGCCCACCAGATAGCGGCTCTTGCGGTCACGGATCAGGCGCTTGCCAGAGCCAAGCGCGGGCCCGGGCGCGCGTGCAGGAGTCTGCTCGCGCTCACGCAGCAGCGCCGCCAGGGAACCGCGCGCTTCATGCTCCAAGGCGTTGAGCATGCGATTCAAGCGCTCGATGCTGCCCTCATAGAGCAGGTCGGAATCCATGTCGCCGTACTCACGCAGGGACGCTTGGGTGTTGTCATAGTCGAGCAAAATCGCGTCATAGCCGTCGATGCGCTGTTGCACACTCAGGGGGCCTGCCTCCTGCAGGTTTTTTTGTGACTGCACCGATTGGGTCGCCTCATCGACCAACGAGCCGATCCGGATGAAATCCTCATATTCCTCGGGCTTCGGCGGCCTGCGCACTATCACCCCGCCCAATGCCTTCAACTGCAGCGACTTCCAGTCCAGCGGCGTGCCAAGCGTGGAGGGAAGCAAGGCTTCAGGCCGCGAGTCATACCCGGGTACCTGGGCCAGCCTGGCATAGTTGTTTCGCTCCAGGATGCTCAAGTCGATCAGTTGCTCGTTGTAGCCAATAATTGTCTGCATCGACTCGACGAGCGTGTGGTGCGCAGCCTGAACAACGGCTACGTCTTCATGCTCCAGCTGTTCACCCAACTGGCTGCGACGCTCACCGGGAAACACCTCGTTCGAGCGGTTTGCGATCAGCATCACCATCTGCACACGCAGGGTCTGGACAAGGTCCTCCAACTGCAGGATCTTTTCCGGCTCGAACCGCTCCACGGGTTTGTTGGCATTTTTTGCGATCAACGCGTCCAGCCGGTTGAACTGCGCCCGGCTTTGTTTCTCCAGGGCGGCCAGATAGCTGGCCCGCAGCGCTTGCAGGGATGGATCAAAGAGTTTTTGCTGATCGCCGCCGTGGGCGTGTTCAAAGCGCTCTTCGGCGGCCGCCGCGGCTTTTTCAGCCTCCATCAGGCGTTCCGTCATCTCTTGATAATGACGTTCAAACATCTGGTTCTGACGCTGGATATTGGCGCGGCGGCTGGCAGCCGACAGCTTGGGATGGCCACCGAGCAATTGCAGGCCCAGGTCGACTTTCCACACCCCGCGTGAATCTTTCCTGAGCCAGGGGCCGGCGCGCAGGGGATTTCTCAGGTCCACGATGCGCCAACGCCCATCCACCTGCTTGCCCCCATACAGCTGGCTGTCAATCAACAGGTAATCTTCATGGCTGACCGTGCCGCCGGCGCGCCGCACCGCGACCCGGCCGCGTATAGGGCTGTCTGGCGAGCTGACCATGGGCGTTCCCGGCCACTGCTCGCCCTGCCCTGGGGACCAGCGGAAGGTCTCAAGCTGTGCCTGTTGCGCGGGATCAAGGCGCAACCGCGCGTTGGCCCAGGAAAAGTCCATGCCCGTGACATCGGCCAGTGAACGCTGCCAGGCAAACGTCGACGGCGTCTGCTGGACATGCCTGACCGCCGTGGTTTCGATCGCGCCAGTAGACAGTGGCCGGGTCTCACTCAACCGCAAACGCTGATCAAGGCTGACCACCGGGCTCAACAGCAGGCCGGCCAGGCTGCCGAGCAAATCGACCAGGGCACCGGCGGTGTCTTCCTGACTGGCTGCGGCCGGCAAAGCCAGCACCGTGCGAAAGCTGACATACACCTGGGACAACCACCCCGCCACTGCCACCGATCCCCTGAGCAGGGGCAGCAGGGCATTGAAGATCTGCCAGAGATTATTCTTGAACAGCGTCCAACGCAGCGCCTCGATAGAGGTGGCGCGTTTTTCGGCGGACTGCCAAAGGCTCCTGGCGTTTTCATCAAATACCGTCTCAAGAAACACCCCAGGTACTGGCTCGTCGCTGAGCAATGCCGGGCTGGCCGCAGCGTGCTCGCTGTATTCGTCCCCCTGTAGAAAGCGCTGGACATGGGGGCTTGAAAACCCGCCGTTGGCAAACAATGCGCGGCTGTTTTCAGACAGTTGCTCAAGCACCACCGCCTGCAGGTCACTGCCCGTTCGAGTGATCTCGTCGAGCAGCGCCTGGCGGCTGGCGAACTGCTGGAGCAGCGCCCCGGCCTGATCAGGCCGGTACAGAATATGGGGCAACGGGCTGTTATCCCGCGGACCGATGACAAACAGGTTGCTGGCTTTATGCACCGTTCCCCCGGCATGCGTCAGAAAAGCCAAGGGCCGGGCGATGATCACTTGGTTCCCGACCGCCCGCTTGAGCGGGTCGCTCTGCAGCAAGGCTTGCACCACCTCTGCGCCGGGCGGGGTAAACCCGTTGCGTTGGCGCAGGCTGTTCTCAAGGGCGCGCAATGGAAGCTGCAAGGCCATCTGCTCGACAAACAAGCGTCGGCGCCGTGCAGACTCTGCCGGGTCCGACACCAGCGCCCGTTTGAGTAACGCGGGGTAATGCCGCCCCACATCGACCGTCTCAATCAGTTTTTCCAGGTACGCCGGCCTGATCCACGCGGCAACCTCCTGCCCCGGCGCCGCCTGATGGGCGATCTGCACACTGGCATAGGGGGTAGCAAAGGGGTTTTCCAACGACCATGAGGTCAAGGACTTGGTGGTGCGCTGCGTCCAGCCCACCGTGGCGCCTTGGGTGCGTTCAAACGTCAGCAGGTAATCATCCGGATTGATCGCGGTTTCTTGCGGGAAATCCAGGCGCATCTGGCGTTGCAGCGCTTGGCGGGCATACACGTCAATCGGCTCCAGCCCGTCGAGAAACGATGCACCGCCCGTGCGTTTTTGCAGGTGTGCCAGACGCTCCAGCCATTGGCCATAGGTGTTCCGGTCGGCCCCGCTGGCGACCTGCAACCACAGCGGCAACTGCTCTTCGTGGGGCTGCTGGAGATAGTCGCCCTCGAACCACACCTCGGGTGCGGTGAGTTGGCTGAACAGGCGCTTGTAGCTGTCGACGCCGGGCAGGGCCGACCAATTGAGCTGCTGCAACGCCCTTAACTGGCGCTCCAGCAAGGTCTGGGCCTGTGCATCGAACACATCGCCTTGCGGCTCCTTGAGCACCCAATTGACGAGCAGTCCGGGAGTGTAGTGGCTCATGTAGCGCGGCAGCAGGCTGCCCAACTCGTCCAACGCAGTCAGTTTGAGCAGGCTTATCGCGGGAACATAAACCAGGTTGACCTGTTGCTGCGCGACCTGACGCTGCAAGACCAACAAAGGCAGCCACTCGCCGGGCCGCCCCTCCTGGCCGGCATAGACTTGATAGATCCGCAGCACATCGGCCCCGCCCAGCGCTTGCCGGTCCACCTGATGGCCCCACAGTTCCTGCGGCCCGTCCCCCAGCCCCAGCAGCGCGCTTGCTTGCTGCGGTGTCAGGGGCGGAGTCTGCCGGGCGCTGAGCAGACACTCACGCAACTGCGTGCCGACTGCGCCCCAGCGACTAAGCCCTGCATCGCCGGGGGCAGGCGCGTTCCAGTAGGCCACCAGCCTTGCGTTAAAACCGGCGAGCAACTGGGGGGCAAGGGCGTTGAGCATGAACTCAATATCATCGACCGACACCACATCGGTTATCAGCACGAGGCCATGGCTTATGGAACTGACCAACAGGTAGTGATGACCGGCCACGTAGTTCAGCACTTCGCTGCTCATGCAGCGCCTGATCAAGGCATCACCCAGGGTTGTGAGCTGGGTGTAGCTATCAGCGCCAGCTTGAGCGGGCTGCCTCACGCCGATCCAGGTGATGTTGGCCCGTAAACGGGAGGCCGCGAACCCGTCGGCGATCCAGTCCTGGACCATGGACTCGGCCACTTGCGTCAACGTCGGGCGCTGGGCAAACAGGCGCCGGAGAAAATCGCGGGATGCGTTTAGCTGGGAAGTGCCCTGAAATGCCGCTATTGAATGGCTCATGCCGCGCGTCCTAATCATTGGATAACGGCAAAATAAGCCGCCCCCTGCCGGCCCGTGCGCTACATACATCTCGCGCAGCCGTATCGAAAACGCTACAGCGGAACGTTTTCAATACACGCCTGGTCCGCCTTCGCCATGCAAGGCTTTGATCCAAATAGGCTTTTTTTCCACTGTCGATCCGTAGCGATTTCGCTACAGGGCGCGTCCCTCACTCACCACCACATATCTATAAACAGTTGATTAATAACAATAAATTTATATTGGCCGCATTTTTGCTAAGGACTCTCCCATTCCAATCCCGTCCACCAGACGATTCTGGCCCTGAGGAGTTTCCATGAGCGAATTGCGTTTTACTGAAGATCACGAATGGCTGCGTGCCGAAGCTGACGGCAGCGTCACCGTAGGTATTACCGCGTTCGCGCAAAACGCCCTGGGTGATGTGGTTTACGTGCAACTGCCGGAGCTGCAGGCCTACGAGCAGGGCGCCGAAGCCTCCACTGTGGAATCGGTCAAGGCCGCCAGCGGCGTGTACATGCCCCTGACCGGCGAAGTGCTGGAAGTCAACGACCAGCTCAGCGAAAGCCCGGAACTGGTCAACGAAGACCCGACGGGCGAAGGCTGGTTCTTCCGCTTTAAACCGGCTGACGCCGATGCAGTAGCTAAGCTGTTGGATCAGGATGCGTACGACCGCCTGATCAAAGCCAACGCTGAAGCTTGAGGAGCGCGCCATGAGTATCAACCTGAGCACCGCCAACGAATTTATCGCCCGCCACATCGGCCCACGCCAGGACGACGAGCAACAGATGCTCGCGACCCTGGGTTTTGACTCCCTGGAAGCCTTGAGCGCCAGCGTGATCCCGGAAAGCATCAAGGGCACCGCCGTGCTGGGCCTGAGCGACGGCCTGAGCGAGGCCGATGCACTGGCCTCGATCAAGGCCATCGCCGCCAAGAACCAACTGTTCAAGACCTACATCGGCCAGGGCTATTACAACTGCCACACGCCGTCGCCGATCCTGCGCAACCTCCTGGAAAACCCGGCCTGGTACACCGCCTACACGCCTTACCAGCCCGAGATCTCCCAAGGCCGCCTGGAAGCGCTGCTGAACTTCCAGACCCTGATCAGTGACCTTACCGGCCTGCCGATCGCCAACGCATCCCTGCTCGACGAAGCCACTGCCGCCGCCGAGGCCATGACCTTCTGCAAGCGTCTGAGCAAGAACAAGGGCAGCAACCAGTTCTTTGCCTCCGTGCACAGCCACCCGCAGACCCTCGACGTGCTGCGCACCCGTGCCGAGCCCCTGGGCATCGAGGTGGTAGTGGGCGACGAGCGTGAACTGACGGATGTCAGCCCGTTCTTCGGCGCCCTGCTGCAATACCCGGCCAGCAACGGTGATGTGTTCGACTACCGTGAATTGACCGAGCGCTTCCACGCCGCCAACGCCCTGGTGGCCGTGGCCGCCGACCTGCTGGCCCTGACCCTGCTGACCCCACCGGGTGAGTTCGGTGCCGACGTGGCCATCGGCAGTGCGCAGCGCTTCGGCGTGCCGCTGGGCTTTGGTGGCCCGCACGCCGCTTACTTCTCCACCAAGGACGCGTTCAAGCGTGACATGCCGGGGCGTCTGGTCGGTGTGTCCGTAGACCGTTTCGGCAAGCCGGCCCTGCGCCTGGCCATGCAGACCCGCGAGCAACATATCCGCCGCGAAAAGGCCACCAGCAACATCTGCACCGCCCAGGTACTGCTGGCCAACATTGCCAGCATGTACGCGGTGTACCACGGCCCCAAAGGCCTGGTGCAGATCGCCACGCGCATTCATCACCTGGCCGCAATCCTCGCCAAAGGCCTGGGTGCCCTAGGCTTCAAGGTTGAACAAGAGACGTTCTTCGACACCCTGACCCTGGCCACCGGCGCCAACACTGCGGCCCTGCACGACCAGGCCCGTGCCCAGCGCATCAACCTGCGCGTCGTGGACGCGGCACGCCTGGGCCTGTCGGTGGATGAAACCACCACCCAGGCCGATATCGAAACCCTGTGGAGCGTGTTCGCAGGCGGTAAAGCCCTGCCGGACTTCGCCGCCCTCGCCGCCAGCGTCGACAGCACTCTGCCAGCCGCGCTGCTGCGCCAATCGCCGATCCTCAGCCACCCGGTGTTCAACCGCTATCACTCGGAAACCGAGCTGATGCGCTACCTGCGCAAGCTGGCCGACAAGGACCTGGCGCTGGACCGCACCATGATCCCGCTGGGCTCGTGCACCATGAAGCTCAACGCTGCCAGTGAAATGATCCCGGTGACCTGGGCCGAGTTCGGGGCCCTGCACCCGTTCGCCCCGGCCGAGCAAAGCGCCGGCTACCTGCAACTGACCACTGAACTGGAAGCCATGCTCTGCGCGGCCACCGGCTACGACGCCATCTCCCTGCAGCCGAACGCCGGTTCCCAGGGCGAGTACGCGGGCCTCTTGGCGATCCGTGCCTATCACCAGAGCCGTGGTGAAGAACGCCGCGATATCTGCCTGATTCCTTCGTCGGCCCACGGCACCAACCCGGCCACCGCCAACATGGCCGGCATGCGCGTCGTCGTCACCGCGTGCGATGCCCGTGGCAACGTGGACATCGAAGACCTACGCGCCAAGGCCATCGAGCACCGCGAGCACCTCGCCGCGCTGATGATCACCTACCCGTCGACCCACGGCGTGTTCGAGGAAGGCATCCGCGAAATCTGCGGGATCATCCATGACAACGGCGGCCAGGTGTATATCGATGGCGCCAACATGAACGCCATGGTCGGCCTGTGCGCCCCGGGCAAGTTCGGCGGCGACGTGTCGCACCTGAACCTGCACAAGACCTTCTGCATCCCCCACGGCGGTGGCGGCCCGGGCGTTGGCCCGATTGGCGTCAAGTCGCACCTCACGCCATTCCTGCCCGGCCACGCGGCCATGCAGCGCAAGGAAGGCGCAGTCTGCGCGGCGCCATTTGGCAGTGCGAGCATCCTGCCGATTACCTGGATGTACATCAGCATGATGGGCGGTGCGGGCCTCAAGCGCGCTTCGCAGCTGGCGATCCTCAATGCCAACTACATTTCCCGTCGCCTGGAAGAGCACTACCCGGTGCTGTACACCGGCAGCAACGGCCTGGTGGCGCACGAGTGCATCCTGGACCTGCGCCCGCTCAAGGACAGCAGCGGCATCAGCGTGGATGACGTGGCCAAGCGCCTGATCGACTTTGGTTTCCATGCCCCGACCATGTCGTTCCCGGTGGCCGGCACCTTGATGATCGAGCCGACCGAAAGCGAATCCAAGGAAGAACTGGACCGCTTCTGCGACGCCATGATCGCTATCCGCGAGGAAATCCGCGCGGTGGAAAACGGCACGCTGGACAAGGACGACAACCCGCTGAAAAACGCGCCACACACGGCAGCTGAAATCGTCGGTGAATGGAGCCACCCGTACAGCCGTGAACAGGCGGTGTATCCGGTAGCGTCGTTGATCGAAGGCAAGTACTGGCCGCCGGTCGGCCGGGTCGACAACGTGTTTGGCGATCGCAATCTGGTGTGTGCGTGCCCGTCGATCGAGAGCTACGCGTGATCTGACTGAAGAGACGCAGTCAGTGTAGGAGCTGGCTTGCCTGCGAAAGCCTCACCTCGGCGCTACTGATAGACCGAGGTGTCTGCATCGCAGGCAAGCCAGCGCCTACACAAGCCCGGCTCCCACAGTGATCGCATTGCGCAGAACAGCTTGCTTCCAATAATAAGAAACCGGAGAACAACTCATGTCTTTAAGCGTGTTCGACCTGTTCAAGATTGGCATCGGCCCCTCCAGTTCCCACACCGTTGGCCCGATGCGTGCCGCCGCCCGCTTCGCCGAGGGCCTCAAGCGGGACGACCTGTTGCACGCCACCACCTGCGTCAAGGTGGAACTCTACGGTTCACTCGGCGCCACCGGCAAAGGCCACGGCAGTGACAAGGCCGTGCTGCTGGGCCTGGAAGGTGAACACCCGGACACCGTCGACACCGAAACCGTGGCCGCACGCCTGGTGCAGATGCGCGGCGACGCTCGCTTGAACCTGCTCGGTGAACACAGCATTGCGTTCAACGAGAAAGAACACCTGGCGATGATTCGCAAACCCCTCGCCTACCACCCCAACGGCATGATCTTTCGTGCGTTTGACGCAGCCGGCATCCAGATCCGCAGCCGTGAGTACTACTCGGTGGGCGGTGGTTTTGTGGTGGATGAAGACGCGGCCGGCGCCGACCGGATCGTCGAAGACGCCACGCCCCTGACCTTCCCTTTCAAGCACGCCAAGGATTTGCTTGGCCATTGCACCACCTATGGGCTGTCCATCAGCCAGGTGATGCTGACCAACGAAAGCGCCTGGCGCCCGGAAGCCGAGACCCGCAGCGGCCTGCTGAAGATCTGGCAAGTCATGCAGGACTGCGTGGCGGCCGGCTGTCGCAATGAAGGCATCCTACCCGGTGGCTTGAAGGTCAAGCGCCGTGCGGCCGCGCTGCATCGCCAGTTGTGCAAGAACCCGGAATCGGCGCTGCGCGACCCGCTGTCGGTGCTGGATTGGGTCAACCTGTATGCCCTGGCGGTCAACGAAGAAAACGCCAACGGCGGGCGCGTGGTCACGGCGCCCACCAACGGTGCCGCCGGGATTGTGCCGGCGGTGTTGCATTACTACATGCGCTTTATCCCCGGCGCCAATGAGGACGGGGTGGTGCGCTTCCTGCTGACCGCCGCGGCCATCGGCATCCTCTACAAAGAAAACGCCTCGATCTCCGGGGCTGAGGTCGGCTGCCAGGGCGAAGTGGGCGTGGCCTGTTCCATGGCCGCCGGAGCCTTGTGTGAAGTGCTGGGCGGCACCGTCTCCCAGGTGGAGAACGCCGCCGAAATCGGCATGGAGCATAACCTCGGCCTGACCTGCGACCCGATTGGCGGCCTGGTGCAGGTGCCCTGCATCGAGCGCAATGCCATGGGTTCGGTGAAGGCGATCAATGCGGTGCGCATGGCCTTGCGCGGTGATGGGCAGCACTTCGTGTCCCTCGACAAGGTGATCCGCACCATGCGCCAGACCGGCGCCGATATGAAAAGCAAATACAAGGAAACCGCCCGTGGCGGTTTGGCCGTCAACATTATCGAGTGCTGATGCTTATAAACGCGCCAGCACGTTTTTCAGGAGCTGAATATGTCCACCGAAACCCTGTTGAAAACCCCGCTGCACGCCCTGCACCTTGAACTGGGCGCACGCATGGTGCCGTTCGCCGGTTATGACATGCCGGTGCAATACCCCCTGGGCGTGATGAAAGAACACCAGCACACCCGTGAACAGGCCGGGTTGTTTGATGTGTCGCACATGGGCCAGATCCGCCTGACCGGGTCCAACGCCGCCAAGGCCCTGGAAACCCTAGTGCCGGTGGATATCATCGACCTGCCCGTGGGCATGCAGCGCTACGCCATGTTCACTAACGACCAGGGCGGCATCCTCGATGACCTGATGGTCGCCAACCTGGGTAACGACGAGCTGTTTCTGGTGGTCAACGCCGCCTGTAAGGATCAAGACCTGACGCACCTGCGCCAGCATCTGGGCGACCAATGCCAGATCGAGCCACTGTTTGAAGAACGTGCCCTGCTGGCCCTGCAAGGCCCGGCAGCGGTGAAAGTGCTGGCGCGCCTGGCGCCGGAAGTGACCAAGATGACCTTTATGCAGTTCGCACCCCTGCGCCTGCTGGGGGTCGAGTGCTACGTCAGCCGTTCCGGCTATACCGGCGAAGACGGTTTTGAGATCTCGGTGCCTGCGGCCAGTGCCGAAAGCCTGGCCCGTAGCCTGCTGGCCGAAACTGAAGTCGAAGCTATCGGCCTCGGCGCCCGCGACTCCCTGCGCCTGGAAGCCGGGCTGTGCCTCTATGGCCACGATATGAACACCGAGACCACGCCGATTGAAGCCAGCCTGCTGTGGGCGATTTCCAAGGCCCGTCGCGCCGATGGCGCGCGTGCCGGGGGCTTCCCGGGGGCAGATCGGATTTTCACCCAGCAGCAAACCGGCGTCAGCCGCAAACGCGTTGGCCTGCTGCCCCAGGAACGCACCCCGGTCCGTGAAGGCGCCGAGATTGTCGATGAACACGGTACCGTGATCGGCCGTGTGTGCAGCGGCGGCTTTGGCCCGAGCCTCGGCGGCCCGCTCGCCATGGGCTACCTCGACACGGCCTTTACCGCGCTGGAGAGCGAAGTCTCTGCATTAGTGCGTGGGAAAAAGGTGCCACTTCGTGTAAGTAAAATGCCATTCGTGCCACAACGTTACTACCGTGGCTGATCGACTGTTCCTATAAGTAACGCGGTTGTGTTCATTTGCACTAATCTGTAACGCAACCGCCATAAAACAGTGCACTGACGATAGTCAATGTTATATCGATTAACCTATAACAAGTGACCCACGCTATCGAATAACACAGTGCCGCAATGTTGACCGAAGTGTCATGAAGGCGAGTAAATACGTGGCTTGCAGAGGGCTTGTTTTTTCTGTGTTAGTTGTCGTAGAGTTTGCCCACTGTGTTTGCATGGGTCGCTTTGAACCTGGACCTGGGCAGTAGCCAAAGTTTGCTACAACCCGTTCGACGTCTCTTACTTTCCTGCAACCCAGCCCAGTACTCTTTCAGGTGAAAGGGGCTGTCATTAATTTTTAGCGTCAAGGAAATAAGAAAATGGCTGAACGTCAGAGCGGTACCGTCAAGTGGTTTAACGACGAGAAAGGTTTTGGTTTTATCACTCCAGAAAGCGGTGCGGATCTGTTCGTGCATTTCCGCGCTATCCAGGGCAACGGTTTCAAGAGCCTGAAAGAAGGCCAGAAAGTGACCTTCATCGCCGTGCAGGGCCAGAAAGGCATGCAGGCTGACGAAGTACAAGCAGAAGCCTGATCCTTACTGCGACAAAAAGCCTCTGATGGTGACATCAGAGGCTTTTTTATGTGCGTTTGTCCGTAAAATGGCTTTTTTCCTCCAGAGAGCCGAGCCATGTCGAAACACCTGCTAAGCCCCCAAGGCGAATTCCCCGCCGTTGGCCTGGGCCGTCGTCTGGCAGCGATGTTCTATGACTTCCTGTTGTGTACCGCCCTGCTGATCGTCACCGCCTTCCTCTATAAGCTGGTGTGGATTGCCTTTGTCGGTGAAGCGAAGATGCGCACGCTCTCGGAGTCCGGCGCCCTGGACGGTGATCCGTTGCTGTCGACGATTCTGTTTTTTGTGCTGTTTGGCTTCTTCGCCAAGTTCTGGACCCATTCCGGACAGACCCTGGGCATGCAGGTGTGGGGCGTACGTGTGCAGAATGCGGACGGCTCGCGCATCAGCCTGTGGCAGGCGCTGTTGCGTTTTGTGGTGTCGATTGCGTCGTGGTTGTGCGCGGGGCTGGGGTTTATCTGGTCGCTGGTGGACAAGAAACAGCGGGCCTGGCATGACATCTATTCGGACACGCAATTGGTGCGGATCCCGAAGAAAAAGAAATAGCCCCAGGCCAATGAAATCTAAATGTGGGAGCGGGCTTGCCCGCGATGGCGGTGTGTCAGTCACTACATGTGCAGACTGATCCACCGCTATCGCGGGCAAGCCCGCTCCCACATTTTTTGCTGCATCAGCCGTGGATCAGGCGTTGCCCGCCAGCTTCAGGCGGGCCGCCTGGGTAAAGTCCAGCATGCGCTTGAGTGGGCGCACGGCATGGGGGATCAAGGACGGCTCGACAAAGATCTCGTTGCTGCCTTCCCGCAGGCATTGCAACGTGCGCTCCAGGGTATTCATCGCCATCCACGGGCAGTGCGCACAACTGCGGCACGCCGCGCCGTTGCCGGCGGTTGGCGCTTCGACAAACACCTTGTCCGGGCACAACTGCTGCATCTTGTAGAAAATGCCGCGGTCAGTGGCGACGATAAACGTCTTGTTCGGCAAGCGCTGCGCCGCCGCAATCAACTGGCTGGTGGAACCCACGGCATCGGCCAACTCGATGACCGAGGTCGGTGACTCCGGGTGTACCAGGATCGCTGCGTCCGGGTACAGCGCCTTCATGTCTTCCAACTGCTTGGACTTGAACTCCTCGTGGACGATGCAGGCACCGTCCCACAGCAGCATGTCGGCACCGGTCTGGCGCTGGATATAGGTGCCCAGGTGCTTGTCCGGGCCCCAGATAATGGTCTCGCCGTTATCCATCAGGCTTTCGACGATTTCCAGGGCGCAACTGGAGGTCACCACCCAATCGGCACGGGCCTTGACCGCCGCCGAGGTGTTGGCATACACCACCACGGTGCGTTCCGGATGCTGGTCACAGAACGCCGAGAACTCTTCCACCGGGCAACCCAGGTCCAGGGAGCATGTGGCTTCCAGGGTCGGCATCAGGATGCGCTTTTCGGGGGTGAGGATTTTCGCCGTCTCGCCCATAAAGCGCACGCCGGCGACCAGTACGGTCTTGGCCGGGTGGGCGGCGCCGAAGCGGGCCATTTCCAGGGAGTCGGAAACACAGCCACCGGTTTCTTCGGCCAGGGCCTGAATCACCGGGTCACAATAGAAGTGCGCCACCAGCACCGCGTCTTGAGCCTTGAGCTCGGCAGCAATGGCAGAACGTAAGCTTGCCTCTTGCTCGGCACTGAGCACCTTGGGCTGCTTGGCATCGAGGTGGGCTTGGACCAGAAGGCGTTCGGAAATTTGCGTCATGTTCGCAAGACCTGCAGGCGCAGTTGCGCGAAAGTCGAGTGTACCACCGGCTCCGGAGCCCTTCGGGCGCCGCCGGACGAAGTGATTGTGTTCATCAAGCACGGGTTAAGGTGAAGCTGCGCAAGGCTACAGAATATCGAATGGATTCAAAAGCCTAATATGCCGCAAAACGCCTACCCGCTGGGAGCATACGGGTGATATCCCGCGACATTGGCATCGTTTAGGGCGCAGGGACATTGCCCATTTCCCTGGCCAGGTCCAACCAGGCTCGTGCAGCCGGCGGCAGATGAGCATTGCGCCGCCAGGTCAAAGCAATATGCCAGTCGGTCTGAGGCTCATCCAGGGCAATCAGGGCAATGCCGGCATGCAAGTGTTTGTAGGCCAGCATGCGCGGCAGGAAGGCGACTCCCAGGCCCGCGCCCACCAGGTCGACGATAAAGTCGATCTGGGCGCTGCGCACCGAAACCTTCGGCGATACACCGCGACGCTCGCAGGCGGAAAGAATGATGCGGTTCAAGGCAAAACCGGCTTCGAACAGTATGAATGGCGAGTCGGACAGGTCGGAAAAATCCACACTCTCACGCCCGGCCAATGGATGGCTGCTGGGCAGGACGACCATCAGCGGCTCGACGCGCACGTCCTGATACTCAAACTCGCCCTCCACCGGCACCAGTAGCGCAGCCACATCCACCTCCCCCGCTTGCAGGCACTCGCCCAGCTTCTTGCTGCCGTGCTCGATCAGCTCAATCTCTATCTGTGGGTAACGCTGGCGGTACACTGCAAACATCGCCGCAAACAATTCACCACTGCCCACCGGCGGCAAGCCAATGCGCAATACGCCACGCTTGAGCCCCAGCAGGTCGTTGATCTCGGCGACCAAGTCACTGCGCTCGGCGAGCAACACCAGGGCGCGGCGGTAGGCAATTTCACCGGCTGCTGTCAGTTCGCTCTTATGGCCGATACGACTGAACAACGGCGTGCCCAACTCTTCTTCAAGGGTCTTGACCGCTTTGCTGACGCTCGATTGGGTAAGCGAAACCATCTCCGCCGCCTGTGAGAAACTGCCTTGGCGCACCACTTCGACAAAGGCTCGCAGCGTTCGCAGGTTCATGACTATTCCATTTGCGACTTGAATGAAGTTGTAAAAGTTGTTTTTACCATGAAATGCCTTTGACTATCCTCCACCCACCGTTTTCTTTATTCCGGGGCCTCACTGTTCATGATCATTTCGTCCGCATCGGATTACCGCGAAGCCGCACGCCGCAAACTGCCGCGTTTCCTGTTCGACTATATTGACGGTGGCGCGTACGCCGAGCACACCCTCAAGGCCAACAGTTCGGACCTGGCAGACATCAGCCTGCGCCAGCGTGTCCTGCGCAACGTCGAGAGCCTGAGCCTGGAGACCACGCTGTTCGACCAACCGCTGGCGATGCCGGTGGTCATGAGCCCGGTAGGCCTGACCGGCATGTTTGCCCGACGCGGGGAAGTCCAGGTGGCCAACGCGGCGGCCAATAAAGGGGTGCCGTTTTGCCTGTCGACCGTGTCGGTGTGCCCGATCGAGGAAGTAGCGTCGCAGACAGCGCAGTCGATCTGGTTTCAACTGTATGTATTGAAAGACCGCGGCTTCATGAAAAACGCCCTGGAGCGTGCGCAAGCCGCCGGGGTGAAAACCCTGGTGTTTACCGTCGACATGCCCACCCCCGGCGCCCGCTACCGTGATGCCCATTCCGGCATGTCCGGCCCGTACGCCGCCCAGCGGCGCATGTTGCAGGCCGTGACCAAACCGGCCTGGGCGTTTGATGTAGGGCTGATGGGCCGCCCCCACGACCTGGGCAATATCTCCAAATACCTGGGCAAGCCGACCCACCTTGAAGACTACATCGGCTGGCTCGCTACCAACTTCGACCCCTCCATCAGCTGGAAAGACCTGGAGTGGATCCGCGAGTTCTGGAAGGGCCCGATGATCATCAAGGGCATCCTCGACCCACAGGACGCCAAGGACGCGGTGAGTTTCGGCGCCGACGGCATCGTCGTGTCCAACCACGGCGGCCGCCAGCTCGATGGTGTGTTGTCCACCGCCAAGGCTCTGCCTGAGATTGCCCAGGCGGTTGGCAGCGACCTCACGGTGCTGGTGGACTCCGGGGTGCGTTCGGGGCTGGACGTGGTGCGCATGCTCGCCCTCGGCGCCCGTGGCGTATTGCTGGGACGAGCGCCTGCTTATGCGCTGGCTGCCGATGGCCAGCGCGGTGTAGAGAATCTGCTGGATATCTTTGCCAAGGAAATGCGCGTGGCCATGACCCTGACCGGGGTTACGTCGATTGCGCAGATTGATGAGTCAATCCTGGTGCGCGGGCAGATCTGACCCGCCAGCCTCAGGCTTCGCTGATTTTGCTGACACTGGTGATCTGTCCATTCCAGACCATCTCGTAATGGGCGGCCTGGACAATCGACGACACCGGCCTGGGTGTCAGCAACGCCCAGCAGTGATCGCCTTCTGAGCGCACCGACAGGTAACGAAGGCCGGGACAACCGGCCTTCTTTAGCGCGCCCCCCAAGCGCTGGGCGTAGCTGTAGTCGTCAGGGTCGTAGATCGGATCGCTCATCGGCACCGACGTCGCATCCTTCATGGCGTCGCCGGCAAAGGTGCAAGACAGCCCACGAAAAACAAAGCGCTCATAGTTAAGGCCATGAACTCCGGACCAATACTGGTTCTGGTGATAACGCACTTCTGCCAGTGCCGTCTCGACCGTGGCCGCCAGGTACAGCACGCCAAAATCACCCGCGCTGAAACGCGATCCGGCCGGATTGACGTGGGTGAACGGGGCAATGGCGTAGGAACATCCCACAATCCCGAAGGGGATTTCCCTACGGGGTATCAGCTCGATCCGACCGACCTCATTGCCCAATCGTGGGTTGGTCAGGGCCTGGATCTGATAGAGCGCCTCAAACTCGTCGGCATCCGCCACATCGTCAAACAACGCAATCGGCGGGAATTTGGAATTGACCAGGCGATAGGCGTGCAACGGCCCGCTGGGCAAATCGCCCAACTGGCTCACCTTCACCATTGCGCACCACGCAACACGTCAATACGGCGGAAGGTCTCGTACAGGGAAATCATATCGCCCTGGGCCATAACCTCGAGGGGCGAGCGCCCGTTGAAAAACGCATTGTCGTTGGCCATCGCCGCAAAGCCGTACACGTTCTCGGGGTTATCGAACACCATGCGCAGCGTGGCGTGGATGTTCAGCACAAAACTGATGCGCTGCATCTGGTCGGCATCCAGGCTCACCGACCACGCGGCATCGCGCTGCCGCGCACGGGTATAAGTGCTGCGCGAGATACGCAGGATGCGACAGGCCTGGTCGCTGCTGGCCTGCCATTTTTCCAGGATGCCCACGGCCGCCCGGAGTCCGGCGACACATTGCTCCCGGGTGAAGGGCTGTGCTTGAAGGGCTAAGCTCATGGTTGCCACCTCGGAATTAATCTATAGATTCAAACATAGACAAAATGAGTCCACAGAGCAAACCAGCGCTGGATAAACGTCAGCGATTACAACCAAAACCATCAGCAGTGTGGTTTTTGTATTTCGAATCGCACTTTACCGCCTGATGGGTGAGAATGGTTCCCGTCTACCTCTTCCCAATCTCTTTGTGCACGAGCCCCCAAGAAATGGAATTCAACGCGCCTTCTTCGTCCCGCTGGCTCCTGGCCTTGTTCGGTGCAAGCCTGCTGTCACTGTCCGGCTGCCAGAGCCACACCCCCGAACAGGCGGCAGCCTCAGCGGCAGCACAGCTGCAACAAAAAGACGAAAAATTCGTCACTACGTTCCAAACGATATTGCGCGGCTATGCCCTGGCCGCCAATGAACAGGAACTGACGGGGGTGATGAATATGATCCTGACCGTCGATGCGCAGAACCACGTAGTGGACTGCTCAGCCCAACGCGGAACCCTGCTGCCCAACGAGGGCCAGAACAACCTGCGCCAGGCAAAGCTGGCCAAACTGGTCACCGAACTGTGCTGGACCACCTTGTTTCCCGAAGTCTCGCCCAAGGTCTTCGCCGATGCCAAGGACACCCAAAAGATTATCGCCCCCATGGTGTTCACCCCTCTGATTGGGCTTTCGGAAGAACAGCAACAACTGCAGAAAAAGCGCATCGACCTCTACCGGCAGATCCGCTTCTTCCGTGAGCAAATGTTTGTCGGGCATGACCCCCAGAGTATTGGCGTCGCGAGCTTCCACTTCATCGCCGATGCTCAGGGCAAAGTGAGTGAGTGCATGGTCAACCTGAATCAAAGCCCGTACCGCTCACAAGGCTTCAAGGTAGATAGCGCGTTGCAGCAGCGCCTTGTCACGCAGTGCAAACGACTGGACTTGCGACAGATGCCGGGGTTTGCCAACTACCCTCAAGGCCTGCCCCAGGGTTATGTGGAGGTGGACTACAGCCCTTGGATGAATGGAGCCAAGCAGCTTTGAGCCTAGGATTGGGGCGCGGTTCAGGGGCAGCCGAAGCCCATCTTCAGCCGATCGACATCAACCCACCCACGAAATGAATGGTCGCCACAGACGGCTGCATGTCTAACCGGCAAGCAGCACGTCACGCTCCCAGAGAGCCCTGCGCGTGCTTTTGCACCAGGCAAAAAAAAACCCGGAAATCCTCACTTGCGTGGGCCTTCCGGATTTTCTAAACCGCCAAAAATGGTGGGTCGTGTGGGATTCGAACCTACGACCAATTGGTTAAAAGCCAACTGCTCTACCAACTGAGCTAACGACCCGCTGTGTGGTGGCGCGTATAATACTGATTTCTAAGGATTATTCAACACCTTATTTTAAATAAATCAGAAATAACGCGTTGGGTCAGTAATTCCGGCCGCTTGGAAGCCTTCAGCGCGCAGTCGGCAGCTGTCACATTTCCTACAGGCACGACCATCATTGTCCGCCTGGTAGCAGGAAACAGTCAGCGAGTAGTCGACACCCAGCCTTACACCCGCCTTGACGATATCCGCCTTGCTCAGGTTTTGCAGCGGCGCCTGGATACGGAAGCCGTGGCCTTCTACGCCGGCCTTGGTCGCCAGGTTGGCCATACGCTCGAACGATTCGACGAACTCTGGGCGGCAGTCCGGGTAGCCGGAGTAGTCCACCGCGTTGACGCCGATAAAGATGTCACGGGCGTTGAGCACCTCTGCCCAGCCCAGGGCCAGCGAGAGGAACACGGTGTTACGGGCCGGCACATAGGTGACCGGAATGCCCTCTGTGGGCGCCTCAGGCACGTCGATGGTGTTGTCGGTCAAGGCCGAGCCGCCAATACCATTGAGGTTCAGGCCGATTACCTTGTGCTCCACCACGCCGAGGTCGCGAGCAACCCGGGCGGCGGCGTGCAACTCGGCATGGGAACGCTGGCCGTAGTCGAAGCTCATGGTGTAGCAGCTGTAACCCTCGGCACGGGCCATCGCCACCACGGTGGCGGAGTCAAGGCCGCCGGACAGCAGGATTACCGCACGTTTTTGATCAGTCGTTTGTTCAGTCATTTCAGCGTCCCGGCTCGTCATTCCAAAGGTATTTATGCAGCTGCAATTGCAGGCGCACCGGCAGGTTGTCCGCGACCACCCAATCAGCGAGGTCGCGAGCGTTCAAGTCATGGTGGCTAGGAGAGAACAACACCTCGCCGGCGCGTCGGTCCAGGCCGTACTGGATCAGCTTGGAGTTGGCCCAGTCATAGTCGTCCCGCGAACAAATGACGAACTTGACCTGGTCGTTGGCCGTCAGCAGCTCGATGTTCTCATAACGGTTGCGATGCGCCTCCTTGGAGTCCGGGGTTTTCAAGTCAACCACTCGGCTGACGCGAGGATCGACCGCGGAAATGTCCAGGGCACCACTGGTTTCCAGCGACACTTCGTAACCGGCGTCACACAGCTGCTTGAGCAAAGGAATGGCATTGGGCTGGGCCAAGGGCTCGCCGCCTGTCACGCAGACGTAGCGCGGCCGGAAGCCTGCAACCTGCTCCAGGATGTCGTCGAGGGTACGAATGGTGCCGCCGCTGAAGGCGTAGGCGCTGTCACAGTACTGGCAGCGCAACGGGCAGCCGGTGAGGCGCACAAATACTGTGGGCAGGCCGGCAGTGCGCGTTTCACCCTGTAACGAGTAAAAAACTTCGGTGATGCGTAATGTGTCTTGCATAGTCGCCACGGGCGTAACAGCTAAACAGGCTGTCCGCCTCCGTCAGGCACTTCATGGGATCCCGGCAAAGCGTGAACCCCAAAAAGCGTATTTCATAAAAGGGCGTGGATTCTAACGAAAAAACCCGCGACAGGCGCGGGTTTCTTCCAAGCGGGACAGCAGTGCTTACAAACGCTGCAAATCGCGCTGAGCCAACTGGGCAGCAGAGGTCCCAGGATATTGGGCCACTACTTGCTGCAGAATGCCTTTGACCTTGTCGGTATGACCCAGGCGGCGCTCTACGTCAGCCAGTTTGTACAACGAATCAGGCACCTTGGCATGCTTGGGGTAAAGCTGGCTGACCTTGGCAAACGCCTGGCCTGCACCTTGCAAATCACCCTTGGCCAGGTTGACCTCACCCAACCAGTACTGGGCATTGCCCGCGTACTGGCTGTTTGGATAACGTCCCAGGAAAGCGGTGAACGCTTTGCTGGCCTTGTCGAAGTCCTTGGCTTTGATCAGGTCGAAGGCTGCATCGTAATACAGCTTTTCCTTGGCCGGATCAGCCGGTTCGCTGCTGGCTGCAGGGGCCTGTGCGGCGCCTGCGGCTGCACCACCGGCGGCGCTTGCAGCGCCACCGGCAGAAGAATTCTCAGGAGTCGCGGCAGGTGTAATGCCGGTTCCTATACGCCGATCAAGATCCTGGTATCGCTCCAGGCCTTCTTGCTTCAGGCGGTTCACTTCATTTTGCAGAACCTCAATCGCACCTTGTTGCTGTGCCAATTGATCCTGCATGCGTTGCAGCTGGTTAAACAGCTCGCCCTGTGCCGAGGGAGCGGCAGTAGCCGCTCCCCCTGCATAGGCGCCGTTCGTGCCATAACCTGCTGGTGGATAACTACTCCCACTATTGTTATAGCCAGAGTTGCTATCCTCCACGGGAACCGCAGCCCACACCGCAAACGGTGCGAGGCTGAGAGCCAATACGGTTACTACACGACGGCACGTTCGCATGACGAATTACTTACGCAGTTCGACGCGACGGTTTTGAGCCCAGGATTGCTCGTCGTTGCCGGTAGCAACTGGACGCTCTTCACCGTAGGAAACCAGTTCCAGCTGAGCTGGGGAAACACCTTGCAGTACCAGGTAGCGCTGAACGGCTTTCGCACGACGCTCGCCCAGTGCCATGTTGTACTCACGAGTACCACGTTCGTCGGTGTTGCCTTCCAGAACAACGCGAGCGCCGTTACCTTTCAGGTCTTTCGCGTGAACGTCCAGAGCGCGCATGGCTTCTGGCTTCAGGTCCGAACTGTCGTATTCGAAGTAGAAAGTGGTGATTGCGCGCAGAGCAGCTTCTTCGCTCAGGGAGCCGTCAACTGCACCAGTGTTAGCGCCGTAACCAGCGTTTGGATCAACAGCTGCGCCTTCACCGGCATTGTCGCCGCCTTTAGACGAGCAACCAACGGCTACGGACAGAGCCAGAGCCAGAGCAGCAAACTTACCAAACTTCAGCATTTCCATCGTGAAACTCCTAATGAACCCCAGTGTGTTAAGTACTTCTTTTTGTAGCGCCGCGTCAGTTCAGGTAAGGGGACCAGGATGGTTCTCTGACTTCGCCTTGTGCGGTAGGAAGCGGGAGCCTTACGCGTCCATTAATGGACACGAGCATCAAGACTCCCCGGCCCTGCTGGCGGGTGGCGTAGATTACCATGGTGCCGTTGGGCGCAACAGTAGGCGACTCATCAAGAGTGCTATCTGTGAGGATTTTTACGCTTCCGCGCTGCAAATCCTGGGCCGCCACCTTGAAATTAGTGAAACCATCCTGGCGATGAATCATTACCAGGGTCTTTTCATCAGCCGAAAGCTTCGGATTGGCGTTGTAGTTACCGATAAAGGTCACACGCTCCGCACCACCACCGCCAACACTGCTCTTATAGATCTGCGGTTTGCCGCCACGGTCTGAAGTGAAGTAGATGGTCGAACCATCCTTGCCCCAGAACGGTTCGGTGTTGATGCCAGGACCGGAAGTGACGCGGGTGATCTGGCGCGAACCAAGGTTCATCACGTAGATATCCGGGTTACCGTCCTTGGACAGTACGAATGCCAGGCGATTGCCATCCGGCGACCAGGCTGGCGCGCCGTTCAGGCCTTCGAAGTTGGTGATCTGCTCACGGCGACCGGTATCAATGTGCTGAACGAAGATGCGCGGACGCTTCTGTTCAAACGACACGTAGGCGATACGCTTGCCATCCGGGGCAAAACGCGGCGACAGGATTGGCTCGCGCGATTGCAACAGAGTCACTGCACGGGCACCGTCGTAGTCCGAACGTTGCAGGGTGTAGCGGGTGTTGTTCACCGAGAAACGCTCAGCCGTCACGTACAGGATGCGGGTGGAGAACGCACCTTTGATACCGACCAGTTTCTCGAACGATTGGTCGGCGATGTAGTGCGCCATGTCTCGCAGTTGATCGACGCTGCCCGACACGCTACCGGTCAGCACTTGCTGCTCGGTGGCCACGTTGAACAGGGCGTATTGCACCTGCAAGCGACCGCCTGCTGGAACGATGCTACCTACCATCAGGTACTGGGCGCCCAGGGCTTTCCAGTCACGGTAGATCACTTCGCTGCCTTGGGTCGGCTGGCTGATCATGTTCTGTTTCGGAATTGGCGCGTAGTAACCCGAGTTGCGCAGGTCATTACCAATGATTTCCGCCATATCGTCCGGCAGCACGCTGCCGCCCTGCCAGCCAAACGGTACAACCGCAATCGGAGTGGCCCGATCGCTACCGCTGGTTACCAGGATGTTCTTTTCATCCGCCGCCGCTATCCCTGCCATGCAGCAAATAACGACAAGCATTCCTCGAAGAAGGTTTCTCACAAGGCTAGATCCTCAGGTGTGAATGTCATCTTGAATGAACGATAGGGAGCGAAGTCGCTTGGTTTCATTCCCTGCATCTCGGTCAGCCGGCCAATATTCTTGACCGCTGCAACCGCCGAACTGTCGAACGAACCATCGCCACTGGACTTGGCCACGCTGACCGAAGTCACCGTACCGTCCGGCAACATGCCGATCTGCAGCACGACTGTCATGCCTTTGCGTGCCGAAGGTGGACGTGTCCAGCCTTCCGCTGCGCGCGCGCGAATCAGATCGTCGAAACTGCCCGCGACTTCATCACCACGTTCATCGGCCAAGGCTTGCTGACGTTGCGGCGTGTCGGAAAGCAAATCTGCCAGGGCCTGGGCCTTTTTATCTTCGGCGGATTTGCGCGCTGCTTCCTGGGCCTTTTTCTTGGAGGCGTCGGCGGCAGCTTTCTTCTTCGCGTCGTCGGCGATTTTCTTCTTCGCCTCGTCTGCTTCAGCTTTTTTCTTGGCGTCTTCGGCGGCTTTCTTCTTCGCGTCTTCGACTATCTTCTTCTTGGCTTCTTCAGCGGCCTTTTTCTTGGCCTCTTCTTCAGCCGCTTTCTTGGCTTCTTCTTCAGATTTCTTCTTGGCTATATCAGCCAATTGTTTCTCTTCGGCTTTTTTAGCTTCGGCAGCTTTCTCGGCTTTCTTGGCTTCATCAGCCTTTTTCGCCTCGTCGGCCTTCTTCGCTTCGTCAGCCTTTTTCGATTCCTCGGCCTTTTGAGCCGCCTCGTCTTTCTTTTGTTCCGCAGCAGCCTTCACCGCTTCCTGCTCGACCTTCTTCTGTTCCATCTGTTCGACTTCAGTCTGGCGCGCAGCCGACTTCTGGGCCTCACCCGCAATCTTCTGATTGGTCTGGGTGGTGGCCTGACTTTTCGATTTCAGCTGATACAGGGTCGCCTGCACGATCGGCTTGGCTGGCGGCAGCTCCGGGGTCATGGCAAAGCTGACAAACAGCATGCCAAACACCAGAACGTGCAGGGCTATTGCCCAGACGCTAGGCCAGAAGAAGCTTTCCGAGGCGGACGGCTCTCGCTGTTGCTGCATCAGGGCGCCTCGGTAATCAAGCCAACATTACCGACCCCGGCTTTCTGCAGCCCGCCCATGGCGCCCATGACGGAGCCATAGTCGACCGACTTGTCACCGCGGATGAACACCTGGGTGTGCTTGCCGCCTTCGTTGCCGGCGCGGATGATTTTGGTCACGGCGTCGGTCATTTGCGGCAAGGTCATGGCCTTGTCCTGCTGCTTTTGGGTATCGACTTCGCTGCCAAGGTTCCAGTAATAGGTCTTGTCAGCCTTGATCGAAATGGTCAGGACCTGGGTGTTGTTGTCCTGCGGCAAGGCTTCGCTGGAAACCTTGGGCAGATCAACTTTCACCCCCTGATTGAGCATCGGCGCGGTCACCATGAAGATCACCAGCAGCACCAGCATCACGTCGATGTAAGGCACTACGTTCATCTCGGCGACCGGCTTGCGCTTTTTGCGAGCTCGAGCGATTAAAGCCATTGGGAATTACCTGCTTATTCTTCGCTGGTGTGCACTTTACGGTGCAGGATCGCCTGGAATTCATCGGCGAAGGTGTAGTAACGGCCAATCAGGGTTTCGCTGGTGGCGGCGAAACGGTTGTAGGCGATTACTGCGGGGATTGCAGCGAACAGGCCGATGGCAGTGGCGATCAGCGCTTCGGCGATACCCGGGGCCACGGTGGCCAGGGTCGCTTGCTGGGCCGTTGCCAGGCCACGGAAGGAGTTCATGATGCCCCATACGGTACCGAACAGGCCGATATACGGGCTGACCGAACCGACGGTGGCCAGAAATGGCAGGCTCTGCTCGAGTTTTTCTTCCTCACGGGAGATCGCTACGCGCATCGCACGGGCCACGCCTTCCATGACGGCTTCCGGGTCAACGCCGGACTGCTGGCGCAGGCGGGAGAATTCCTTGAAGCCGGCGCGGAAGATCTGCTCGACGCCCGAATCCGGGTCCGGGTTGCTGCCCGCCTGGCGATACAGCTTGGACAGGTCGATACCCGACCAGAAGCGCTCTTCGAAGCTCTCCAGGGCACGTCGACCGGCACGCAGCAGGTTGCTGCGCTGAAAAATCATGACCCATGAGGTAACCGATGCGGCTACCAGGGTCAGCATGACCAGTTGAACCACGACACTGGCATTGCTGACCAGGCTCCACATGGAGGAATGGTCGACGACGGTAGGTTCCACGCTAAATCTCCTGCTTTGATTGTTGACCCGCGCCGCTCACGTTGGCAAAGGCCGCACGTAGAGTTTCGGGAATGGCCCTGGGTTTCAAACTGTTGGTGCGCACACACGCCACCAGGAACTGCCCCTCACAGAGCAGCGTTGCATCCGTTGCCCGCCTGACCTGCTGTTTAAAGCGCAGGCTGACACGGTTCAATTCGATTACTTCCGCGCTGACCAGCAATTCATCGTCCAGTCGCGCCGGCGCGTAGTAACGGGCCTCGCTGGAATGCACGACAAATAACAGGTCCTCCCCTGCCAGCTGGGATTGGGCAAAGCCCAGCTCCCGTAGCCGCTCGGTTCGAGCCCGCTCCATGAACTTTAGATAATTGACGTAATACACGATGCCGCCCGCATCGGTGTCCTCGTAATAAACGCGACAGCGATGTGCGAACGACTGATCCCCGTTTTGCGCGCGCATACTCTAGTGCTTACTCCTCAGGTTGCCAATCCGGCCAGGCAACTGTTTTTCATTCTCTGCAGCATTTCTAACGAAAGAATGACGACGCCAGCCACTAGGACAGCACAAACGTCGAATAAATCGACCCGCCATACCTTTTTAATCGTCCACTGCATCGAGGAATTCGTCTACCACAGGCATCTCCCCCAATCGTGACGGAATGTTTAACCCAAAGTGCAAATACGCATGGCGCGTGACTACGCGGCCCCTCGGCGTGCGCATGATGTAACCCTGTTGAATCAGGTACGGCTCCAGCACATCTTCGATGGTATGGCGCTCCTCACTGATCGCCGCCGCCAGGCTGTCCACGCCCACTGGCCCGCCATCGAACTTCTCGATCATGGTCAACAGCAGGCGCCGGTCCTGGTGGTCAAAGCCATGTTCATCGACATCCAGCAGGTTCAGCGCCAGGTCGGCCACGGCCTTGGTGATATGCCCCTTGGCCCGCACTTCGGCAAAATCGCGCACCCGCCGCAGTAAGCGGTTGGCGATCCGCGGCGTGCCACGCGCCCGACGGGCAATCTCGAAGGCACCCTCAGGGTCCAGCGGCAAGCCGAGAATCCCTGCCGAACGACTGACAATCGTCGCCAGATCGGCAGTGCTATAAAACTCTAGACGTTGAACAATGCCGAAACGGTCTCGCAACGGATTGGTCAGCATGCCGGCACGGGTGGTCGCGCCGACCAGAGTGAAGGGCGGCAGGTCGAGCTTGATCGAGCGCGCCGCCGGCCCTTCGCCAATCATGATATCCAGCTGGAAATCTTCCATGGCCGGGTACAGCACTTCTTCGACGATGGGCGACAGCCGGTGGATTTCGTCGATGAACAGCACATCATGGGGTTCAAGGTTGGTCAGCAACGCAGCCAGGTCGCCGGGGCGCTCCAGCACCGGACCGGAGGTGCTCTTGATCGACACCCCCATTTCCTGGGCGATGATATTGGCCAGGGTGGTCTTGCCCAGCCCCGGCGGACCGAAGATCAACGTATGGTCCAGGGATTCGGCACGCCCGCGCGCCGCCTGGATGAACAGCTCCATCTGCTCACGCACAGTGGGCTGGCCGATGTAGTCGGCAAGGCTCAGGGGGCGGATGGCCCGGTCCTGGACCTCTTCACGGTCGCGAGGGCCGGTGGCCGCAATCAGACGATCAGCTTCAATCACTTAAATCATTCCCTTCAGGGCTCGGCGGATCATGTCTTCAGCGCTCAGGTTCTTGTCCTTGATGGCCGACACTGCCTTGCTGGCTTCCTGCGGCTTGTAGCCCAGGGAGATCAGCGCATTGACGGCATCGCTTTCGGCACTGGCGACCTGGGCCGCCGGCATATCCGGCTGGTTCGGCACCAGGGCAAACATGCTGGGCGCCACTTCCCAGGCTTTGAAGCGGTCCTTGAGCTCCACCAACAGGCGCTCAGCGGTTTTCTTACCGACCCCTGGCACCTTGGTCAGCGCCGAGGTGTCCTGGGCCGAAACGGCACGTACCAGTTCGTCCACTTCCAGGCTCGACATCAAGGCCAGGGCCAGTTTCGGGCCCACACCATTGAGGCGGATCAGCTCACGGAAGAAGTCACGGTCGCGCTTGCCGATGAAACCATAGAGTAGTTGCGCGTCTTCGCGCACCACCAGATGGGTGTGCAAGGTTATCGGCTCACCGACCGACGGTAGGCGGTACAGGGTGGTCATGGGCACTTCCAGCTCATACCCCAGCCCGTTTACATCCAGAATCAGGTGCGGCGGCTGTTTCTCAGCCAGGGTGCCGCGCAAGCGTCCAATCACGGTTCAGATCCTTAAAGCTTGAGGTCAGATCGAGGCCCGACCATAACGATTGCGCTGATGCTATCAGAGACGCAGGCGCCCGCCACGACTGCGTGCCGTGCCAAGGCCATGGGGCAGCAGACTGGAACGGGTATGGGCATGGCAAATGGCAATGGCCAGGGCGTCAGAGGCGTCGATCTGTGGCTTGGAGGTGAGTTTGAGCATATGCATGACCATCATCTGCACCTGCTCTTTATTCGCCGCGCCGGTACCGACCACCGCCTGCTTGACCTGGGTCGCAGTGTATTCGGCGATTTCCATGCCCTCCTCCGCCCCGGCAACAATGGCTGCGCCCCGCGCCTGGCCCAGCTTCAAGGCCGAGTCGGCATTTTTGGCCATGAACACCTTTTCAATGCCCATGGTCACCGGCCCGTAGGTCTGGATCACTTCACGCACACCGCGATAGACGATCTGCAAACGCTCGGCCAACTCGCCGGCGCCAGTGCGGATACAACCCGACGCCACGTAGACGCAGCCACGCGGGGTGTGCTGCACCACGCCAAAGCCGGTGATGCGTGAACCGGGGTCGATACCTAGGATTAAAGTCATAACGCCTGCAGGTTGGGTAAACACATTTTTTGATACAGCGAAGATCCAATGTGGGAACGGGCTTGCTCGCGAAAGCGGTGTTTCAGTCAACGCATGTACTGACTGACCGCTTTCGCGAGCAAGCCCGCTCCCACATTTTGGTCTACACCAGCCTTCAGACTAGCTGTGCGGCCACGTCTTCTGGAATGTCGGCGTTGGAGTAGACGTTCTGCACATCATCCAGGTCTTCAAGCATATCCAGCATCTTGAGCACCTTCTGCGCGCCGTCCAGGTCCAGTTCGGCACTGGTGGTCGGCAGCATGACGATTTCCGCGTCGGTGCCCTTGAAACCAGCGGCTTCCAGGGCGTTACGCACCGCGTAGAAGCCGGCAAACGAGGTAAACACGTCGATGGAGCCGTCTTCGTTGGTCACCACGTCGTCGGCATCTGCCTCCATCGCGGCTTCCATCAGCGCATCTTCATCCGTACCCGGCGCAAAGGTAATCTGCCCCTTGCGCTCGAACAGATAGGCCACCGAGCCATCCGTGCCGAGGTTACCGCCACACTTGCTGAACGCATGGCGCACGGCCGCCGCAGTACGGTTGCGGTTGTCAGTCATGCACTCGACCATCACCGCGACGCCGCCCGGGCCGTAGCCTTCGTAGGTCAGCTCGACCATGTCGTCGGTATCCGCCGCACCGGCGCCACGGGCCACGGCGCGGTCGATGATGTCGCGACTCATGTTGGCGCCCAGGGCCTTGTCCAGCGCCAGGCGCAGGCGCGGGTTGGAGCCTGGATCACCGCCACCTTGGCGGGCAGCAACCGTCAGTTCACGAATCCACTTGGTGAAGATCTTGCCTTTTTTGGCATCCTGACGCTCTTTGCGGTGCTTGATGTTCGCCCACTTGGAATGGCCAGCCATAACACAACTCCGAAATTCTCTAGAAACCTTTCAATCCCGCCCCAGGCGAGATTTCCCTCTTTTAAACGCAAAGGCGCATCCGAAGATGCGCCTTTTTGACTGCGTACAACCTTATCGCGCTTTCACGCCGCAGCCTTACTCAGCCTTCGGCGCCTCGCGCAGACGGATGTGCAGCTCGCGCAGTGCCTTGGCATCCACCACACCTGGAGCCTGGGTCATGACGTCCGCAGCACTCTGGGTTTTCGGGAAGGCAATCACTTCACGGATCGACTGGGCACCGGTCATCAGCATCACCAGGCGGTCAAGGCCGAAGGCCAGGCCACCGTGGGGTGGAGCACCGTATTTCAGGGCATCGAGCAGGAAGCCGAACTTCTCTTCCTGTTCCGCTTCGTTGATGCCCAGCAGGCGGAACACCGACTGTTGCATCTCCTTGCGGTGGATACGGATCGAACCGCCGCCCAACTCAGTACCGTTGAGCACCATGTCGTAGGCACGGGACAGCGCGCCGGCCGGGTTGGCTTCCAGCTCCTGTGGCGTGCACTTGGGTGCGGTGAACGGGTGGTGCAGGGCGCTGAAGCTGCCGTCGTCGTTTTCTTCGAACATCGGGAAGTCGACAACCCACATCGGGGCCCACTTGCAGGTCAGCAGGTCGAGGTCGTGACCCAGCTTGATCCGCAGCGCGCCCAGGGCTTCGCTGACGATCTTGGCCTTGTCGGCACCGAAGAACACGATATCGCCATCGACTGCGCCAACGCGATCGAGGATCACATTGAGCTTGTCTTCCGGGATGTTCTTGACGATTGGCGACTGCAGGCCTTCAACACCCTTGGCGCGCTCGTTGACCTTGATGTACGCCAGGCCCTTGGCACCGTAGATACCCACAAACTTGGTGTAGTCGTCGATCTGCTTGCGCGGCATGCTCGCGCCGCCTGGCACGCGCAGTGCGGCGATGCGGCATTTCGGGTCGTTGGCCGGGCCGCTGAACACCTTGAAGTCGACTTCCTTGAGCTGATCGGCAACGTCAACCAGTTCCAGCGGGTTACGCAGGTCTGGCTTGTCGGAACCGTAGCGGCGCATGGCCTCTTCGAAGGTCATGTGCGGGAACTCGCCGAATTCCAGACCCAGCACTTCCTTGAACAAGTTGCGGATCATTTCTTCGGTCAGGCCCATGATCTCTTTTTCATCGAGGAAACTGGTCTCGATGTCGATCTGGGTGAATTCCGGTTGGCGGTCGGCGCGCAGGTCTTCGTCGCGGAAGCACTTGGCGATCTGGTAGTAACGGTCGAAGCCGGCGACCATCAGCAGTTGCTTGAACAACTGTGGCGATTGCGGCAAGGCGAAGAAGCTACCGGCGTGGGTACGGCTTGGCACCAGGTAGTCACGTGCGCCTTCTGGCGTAGCTCGGGTCAGGATCGGCGTCTCGACGTCGAGGAAGCCGTTCTCGTCGAGGAAGCGACGGATGCTGGTGGTCATGCGCGAACGCAGGCGCAGCTTCTCGGCCATTTCCGGGCGACGCAGGTCGAGGAAGCGATAACGCAGGCGGGTTTCTTCGCCAACGTCAGAGAACTCGTTGAGTGGGAACGGCGGGGTTTCCGACTCGTTCAGCACTTCGAGCTCGTAGCCCAGGACTTCGATCATGCCCGACGCCATGTTGGCGTTGGTGGCACCGGCCGGACGCAGGCGGACCTTACCGGTGATTTTCACGACGTACTCGCTGCGCACGCGGTCGGCGGCGGCGAAGCTCTCGGCGCGATCCGGGTCGAATACCACCTGGGCCAGACCATCACGATCACGGATATCGAGGAAAATCACCCCGCCATGGTCGCGGCGACGGTGAACCCATCCGCAAAGGGTGATTTCCTGACCTTCCAGGGTCTCGTTCAGTTGGCCGCAATAGTGGCTGCGCATCATGGTAGTGGTTTCACTTCTCGTAATTCGAAATTCGGTGGAGTTCCTGCTCGGACACCGCACCTTTTAAGTCAGGCCACGGATAATGCAGGAGCTCGCGCGTAGAGTTCAACTCAGTCTGCTTTGTCGCCGCCCGCCAGATTCTTCTTGGCGCCGGTCTTGAAGTCGGTCTCGTACCAGCCGCTACCGCTCAGGCGAAAACCCGGCATGGACAGCATCTTTTTCAGCTCGGGCGCCTGGCAAGCAGGGCAATCGACCAACGGCGCGTCGCTGATCTTCTGAATGGCTTCCAACTGGTGACCACAGGAAGCGCATTGGTAATCGTACATGGGCATGGGATGTCTCGGCGATCACGTCATTGCTGCGCTGCGCCCGGGTAGAGCCGGTTGCGCAGCAAAGGGCGAGATTATATCCGTTAAATCGAGGCTGTGCAGCCGTGGCAACGTGCAACGCACTATATAGAAACACCCCTGCGGCTCCGGTCTCGGCTAACCCGGCTATATAAGGCCCGCCTGATTGACGGCTGAAGCCTGCCCTTTCAACGCATGAACCACACACACGACCCGGACCAGACCGCTGAAATTCTTCACCCCGCCATAACGCAAGTGCACCTCGCGATCCACGTAGGACAGCAACGCACTGACCGAACAGGTATTGATCCTGGCGATTTCGCCAAGAATATTCCAATACACTTCTTCAAGCCGCAGGCATGTTGAAAAACCATTCAACCGGACAGAGCGCGACAGTGGCCGTGCCAATGCCATATCGAACCCTTTGACGAAAGGGTCGATCTTTATCTTGTAGACGCCGGAAGTTTCCAGCACACCTTTACCCGTACTACGCGACATACACCTGACACTCCCTTGCCAAACGGCTCTTGAACAAACGGCTGTTATTGGCCGTTGAGCCTATAAAACATCAAGCAGGCAAGTGCAGCCAGAAGACGGAGAGTTGTTGTGCGTAGGACAAGCCAACGCAGGTATCAGGAAGCAATCAGCTGAAGCCAGTGGCGCCTGCCAGGCACCACTGGCCTGCGGTGCTTACTTGCCTTCGAGCAGCGAGCGCAGCATCCAGGCGGTCTTTTCGTGGATCTGCATACGCTGGGTCAGCAAGTCCGCAGTCGGCTCATCGCTGACTTTATCAAGTAACGGGAAGATCCCACGTGCGGTGCGGGTAACAGCTTCCTGCCCATCGACAAGTTGCTTGATCATGTTTTCAGCACTGGGCACGCCTTCTTCTTCCTTGATCGAAGACAGACGGGCATAGATAGAGTAGGCACCCGGCGCAGGAAAGCCCAGGGCACGAATACGTTCGGCAATGGAGTCAACCGCCAGCGCCAGTTCGTTATATTGCTCCTCAAACATCAAGTGCAATGTACGAAACTGTGGCCCCGTGACGTTCCAATGAAAGTTATGGGTTTTCAGATAAAGTACATAGGTATCTGAAAGCAGCCGTGAAAGTCCGTCAACAATGGATTTACGATCTTCTTCGCTGATACCGATATCGATTGCCATGTCTATTCCCTTCAATTGATGAAAATTCATTGATCAGGTGCTTACCCACTCTAGCAAGAGTCCTCGCCTTGCGCAGCCCTACCGCCGCAGGTGGCCTGCGGCAAATCGCCCCTTTGCATCGCGCTCGACCACGGGCGGCAAGGCCTGCCACGGTTAAAAACACCCGCACCTGTCTAGGACAAGGGTTTGCCGCACAAATGCGATGATCTTTGCAACGCCCTGAAACGCTTGATTTGAGAAGGCACAGGCTTTGCTGTTAAATAGGCTGCGTGTCGCCACCGCTATTTCCTGCGGCAAGCGGCATAGGCTGAATAATCGCGCACGTGCCCAACGCCTCCCATTGTTCAGAAGCGAACCGTGCCAGTCAGCTCTTCCTTCGTGATCCGTCTTAACGTGAGTTAATCAAAATGTTGAAAATCGTCCACCTGCTAACGGGCGCTGCAGCGTTGCTGCTGTCCTTTATCCCGAGCCTGCAACCAGAAAGCCTGCCGTACCTGCAACAACACGACGCGCTGTACCTGGCTCTGTTCGGCCTTCTCAACCTGACGCTGGCGCCAGTGATTCCCTACTGGAACAAAGGCACACGCCATCAACTGCAAAACCTGGTCAGCGCCTTGCTGGTGCTGGCTGTCGTGGTACAAACCCTCACCCTCCTGGCCCCTATGCCTGAAGTCGGCGGCCATCCAGCCATCCTGCTCAGCCTGGCCATTGCGGTGGTCGCGATCGTTCTTCACCTGGCCATCAGCTTCTACCGTTCGTCTGCCCCGGCCAGCTCGCAAAACTACGACATGACCAACCGGGATACCGGGACCGTCAAGTGGTTCAACACCTCCAAAGGCTTCGGCTTTATTTCCCGGGACTCGGGCGACGATATCTTCGTCCACTTCCGGGCCATCCGCGGCGAAGGCCATCGCGTCCTGGTGGAAGGCCAGCGCGTGGAGTTCTCCGTGATGAACCGCGACAAAGGCCTGCAAGCTGAAGACGTGATCGCCGCCCTGCCGCGTCGCTGACCCCAGAGCAAGCCTCAAAAAAAACCGCGATGCAGCTAACACTGCATCGCGGTTTTTTATCGCCGGGACTTTTCCCGAGCCCTCAATAATGAGGCGGTGGCGCTTCTTCCTCGGAAGACTCGAACTGCCCGCCCATTTCTTCCTGACGCTTGAGCAAGGCCGTCATCTGCAATTGCAGACGCTCTACCGCCCGCTGCTGGGCGACCAGGATGTCATTCAATGTCTCGATGGTGTCGTCCTGGAAAGCCAGGCGGCTCTCAAGGTCCATCACGCGGTCTTGCAGGTCCATGGTTCAGTCCTGGGCAAAAATGAATTCGGGCGGCAGCAGCTCCCGCAGGCGGGTACGAATCAGCGCCACCTGATCGTCGCTATAAGGTACTGCCGGGTGCTTGCCCCAGACTGGTGCAGGCCAAGCCGCATCGTCGCGTTTGCGCACAATCACGTGCACATGTAACTGGTTGACCACGTTACCCAGCGCACCGATGTTCATTTTATCGGCGCCGAACCCGTCATTGAGCAACTGTGCCAACGTGGTGGTTTCGTGCCACAACCGGGACTGGTCGCCAGCGTCGAGCTGGAACACTTCGCTGATGCCGGCAATGCGCGGCACCAGGATAAGCCAGAGGTAGTTAGAGTCATTGGACAGCAGCAGCCGGCACAGGGGGAATTCCCCGATGGGCAAGGTGTCGTTTTGCAGACGTGGATCCAAGGCGAACACCGCAGTCACTCCGTTCGGCTAGTCAGTTTCAGGCGCCCAGCATACCTGCGAATGGCGACTGCTTCACGGGGCAATCCGCGCGACACCTGCGGCAATCGGCAGATGCACCAAAATGAGTCTTTTATGCCCTACATCGGGCAGGGCTTATCCGCCGATTACTCACTCCATAGGGTGGACCGGTAACATTTCTGACAGAAACGTATTTTTGTGCGTTCGAAATCCCGCACAACCGGCACCACGAATTCCAAAGAAAACCACGCAAAAGCCCCGTTTCCAGGCGCTTTTCACAGATCCAACACATTTTTCACGAAAAAATGACATCCGCCCGGCAGTTTGAGCACGCTTGTTGCATTCACTCCCATATCGTCGACAACGGCACTTGCCAGGAAGGCAGTGTTTCACGATAAAAACAACAGTGAGTCAATACACCTATAGGAAGTTTTAAAACTTTGAACAGGGTACTTTGCACCCCTGTACAGGGTATTAAAGACAGTATTGAAGTTGTCAGTCTGGTGACAAACAGACTGTAGATTTGCGACATGGATCTAGCAATTTACGACAGCCTCGTAAAGAAGCTGAAAGGACAGATGTGCAAGTATCGCCAATTATTGCCAGCGTGCTATAAGTTTGCGCTGTCACAAAAAAGAAAGAGCCGCCCAGACAAAAATACAGGTGGGACGGCAGTACTCTTCCTAAAACCAAAGGAGCAAATCACGATGCGCGTGATGAAGTGGAGCATGATCGCCCTCGCTGTCTCAGCAGGCACCTCACAGTTCGCTATGGCGTCCGCCCAAGATGATGCCAAAGGCTTTGTCGAAGACAGTACCTTCAGCATCAACACCCGCGCCCTGTACTTCAGCCGGGATAACCGCAACAACAAGTCGGGTACAAGCTACACCCGGGAAAGCGGCCTGGGCTTCAACGGTTTGTACCAATCGGGTTTCACCCAGGGCACCATCGGTGTGGGTGTTGACGTAATCGGCCTGCTGGGCGTGAAACTGGACAGCGGCAGAGGCCGGAATGGCACTGGCTTGTTCCCGGAAGGCTCGGATGGCCGCTCAGAGGATGAGTACTCCAAGGGCGGCGGCGCCATCAAGTTCCGTCTCTCCAATACCGTGCTGAAAGTCGGCGACCAGTACACCACTGCGCCGGTCTTCGCGTCCGACGACAGTCGCTTGCTGCCGGAGCTGCCGCAAGGTATCTCGATCGTCAGCAACGAGATCAAAGACCTCAAGCTTGAAGCCGGTCACTTCACTTCCAGCGTTGCCCAGGCGCAAACCTACAGGGACAGTATCCTCGACTTCCCTGAAACCTCCCGGGGTATCAAGCAAGCCAATTTCGTGGGTGGTACCTACGGTTGGACGCCTGAGTTCACCACCAGCCTCTACTACTCGAAAGTCGAAGACTACTGGCGCAAATACTACGCCAACGTCAACTGGACCCATGCTCTGAGCGATGACCAGTCGGTGGCTGTAGACTTCAACATCTACGACACCAAGAGCGACGGTGCCGGCCTGCAACGCGCCTTCAAAGACAACGAGACCAAACTCGACAACCGTGCGTTCAGCTTGCAGGGTGCCTACACCATCGGTGCACACACCTTCACCCTGGCTGCCCAGAAGGTTACCGGTGACGGCGACTACGGCTACGGCATTGATGGTGGCGGCACAGTGTTCCTGGCCAACTCCGTCGCCCGTTCCGACTTTAACGCCGAAGGTGAAAAATCCTTCAAAGCCCGTTACGACCTCGACATGGCCACCTTCGGTGTACCTGGCCTGAGCTTCCTGGCTGCGTACGTCACCGGTAGCGGCGCCAATACCGCCCTGACCTCGAACGGCAAAGAGTGGGAACGTGACCTCGAAGCCAAATACGTGATCCAGAGCGGCCCGGCCAAAGACCTGAGCCTGCGTATTCGCCAAGCGACTTATCGTTCGTCTGATGGCGTTTACTACGGTTCTTCGTCGATCGACGAACTGCGTCTGATCGCGCAATACCCGCTGAACATCTTGTAATCGAAGATGCCCAGGGGCTTCGGCCCCTAATTAAAAAGCCGCTCACTGTTAACCAGTGAGCGGCTTTTTATTGCACTAATATTTCTACCGCTTAAATAACTAGCAAGCTAGCTATCTAGTTTGTCACCGCGATTAAACTTGACCATTCAGCCAAGTTCGATCCCTGCTCCCGTCATTACTTGGCAGGTGCTTCTTGCATCACGCGAATAACGCGCTGCGGGAATGGGATATCAATCCCTGCAGCTTTCAAGCGATCCCGCGCCAGTTCATTAAACATGAACATCACATCCCAATAATCTGCAGTCTTGGTCCATACGCGCAGGGAAACAGTGATCGAACTGTCACCCAGGGTCGAAATCACGGCGACCGGCTCTGGGTCCGCCAGAACCCGTGGGTCCTTGGCCAGTTCCAGCAGCACTTCACGGGCCTTTTGCAGGTCGGCTTCGTAGTCGACACCTACGTCAAACACCACCTTGCGGGTCGGTTGGCGGTTGGTGTTGGTGATGATGCCGTTGGACAAGATGCCGTTAGGCACGATGACCGTCTTGTTGTCGCCGGTACGGATCACCGTGTGAAAGATCTGGATGCTATCGACGGTACCCGCCGTGCCCTGGGCTTCAATCCAGTCACCGATGCGGAACGGGCGGAACAGCAGGATCAGCACACCACCGGCAAAGTTAGCCAGGCTGCCTTGCAACGCCAGACCAATGGCCAGGGTCGCGGCACCGATCGCGGCGACGAACGAGGTGGTTTCGACACCAATCATCGAGGCGACACTGACAATCAGCATCACTTTGAGCACGATGTTCGCCAGGCTGGTCACAAAGCCCTGCAACGCCAGGTCAGCATTGCGCAGGGCCAGCAGGCGCCCTACCTTTTGGGTCAACTTGTTGATCAACCACCAACCAATGGCCAGGGTCAGTACCGCCAGTAATACCCGGCTGCCGTACTCCATGATCATCGGGACCCAGGCTTGGGAAGCCTTGATCAATTGATCCACTTCAGCATTCAAGTCCATCTAGATTCTCCTGTTTAGCACTGCATATAAAGGTCGCCACAGCAATTGAGCCCCGTAGGGCTCAATCGTTTCTGCAGGTTCTGGGGCGTGGGACGTCGAAATCCCTTACGGGTTCCCGAAAACCGGATCAGTCGCGGAAGTTGTTGAACTGCAGCGGCATATCAAAGGTCTTGGCGCGCAGGGCGGCAATCGCATCCTGCAAATCGTCGCGCTTCTTGCCGGTGATACGCACCTGCTCGCCCTGGATCGCGGCCTGGACCTTGAGCTTGGCGTCCTTGACGTGAGCGACGATTTTCTTCGCCAGCTCCTTGTCGATACCTTCCTTGAGCACCGCTTCCTGCTTCATCAACTTGCCCGAAGCGTAGGCATCCTTGACCTCAAGGCACTGCACATCAATCTTGCGCTTGACCAGGGCCAGCTTGAGGATCTCGATCATCGCTTCCAGCTGGAAATCGGCTTCAGCGGTCAGGTTGACCGTCAGTTCCTTTTCCTTGAACTCAAAGCTGCCTTTGCCTTTCAAGTCATAACGACGGTCCAGCTCCTTGACGGCGTTCTCGACGGCGTTGGTGACTTCGTGCTTGTCCAGTTCAGATACCACGTCGAACGACGGCATGTAGTTTCTCCAATAAAAAAGGGGCGCGGCTCAGTAAAGATGGAGCGCGCCTGGCTTGCGGGTAAAATGCCGGGGCATTATAACGACTCTTTACCCTGAGCTGCTTGGCTCACCCAGCGGCTTACGGAGCAAAATTGATGTCCACCACCTGGCATGTCCTCGGCGCAGGCAGTCTCGGCACATTATGGGCCACACGCCTGGCCCGCGCAGGCCTGCCCGTCACGCTGATCCTGCGCGATCAGGCGCGCCTGAGCCGCTATCGGGCATCTCCCGGGCTGACCCTGGTCGAGCAAGGGCATGCCCAGACTTATCCGGTGGCTGCACAAACATCCGACAGCCCCGAGCCAATTGATCGCCTGCTGGTCGCGTGTAAAGCCTACGATGCTCCTGGCGCTGTCGCACAGCTGGCACGACGCCTGACACCCAATGCCGAGGTAATCCTGCTGCAGAACGGCCTGGGCAGCCAGGATGCGGTTGCCGCCCTATTGCCCCAGGCACGCTGTATCTTCGCCTCCAGCACCGAGGGTGCGTTTCGGCAAAGTGATGGCAGCGTGGTATTCGCCGGCCACGGCTTCACCTGGCTCGGTGACGCCAGCCATCCCACGGCGCCGCTGTGGCTGGACGACCTGCACGCTGCCGGCATTCCCCACCAGTGGAGCACCGACATCCTCACGCGGCTCTGGCGAAAACTGGCACTCAACTGTGCGATCAATCCACTGACGGTGCTCTATCAATGCCGCAATGGCGGATTGCAGGCGCATCACTGCGAGGTGGCGACCTTGTGTGCCGAGCTCGGCGAGCTGCTGACGTGCTGCGGCCAGCCCGCGGCGGCAGAGAATCTGCAGGCCGAAGTGGAGCGGGTGATCCAGGCGACAGCGGCCAACTTCTCGTCGATGTACCAGGATGTGGCCAACGGGCGGCGCACCGAGATCAGCTATCTGCTCGGCCATGCCTGCCAGGCGGCCTTGCGCCATCGTTTGAGCCTGCCGCATCTGCAACAACTGCAGGTACGCCTGGCCGGCTACCTGGACGCACACGGATTGCCCAGCGACTGAGGCACGCGCTACCCTGCCAACTGGATCCTTGCCTGCGAACCACCTGATGCCACTGCGCCAGCGTCTCGAAAACCTCCCCGTCGGGCAGAAACTGCTGGCGGCCCTGCTGGTACTGCTGACCACCGTGCTGCTGGTGGCCAACCTGACCTTTATCAGCGCCGCCTATTGGATCTCCCAGGAAAGCATGGCCCCGCAAGCCTTGCAGGCAATTGGCCGGCTGGTTTCCAACCCCGCCCTCGCCGCGCAAGCCCTGGACTCTCCCGCCAACGCCGATGCCTTGCTCAACGAGCTGACCAGCTATTCGCCACTGCGGGCGGCGGCCCTGTATGACGGCGAAGGTAGTCGCCTGGCGCAACTGCAACACGGTGATCGCCTGCAACTGCCGGCGCACTATCGCGACATCGAGGCGTGGCGGGTTACCGAGTTTCGCAGCAATCAAGTCATCACCCTGCCCCGCCACGGCCTGCCCTCAGGGCATCTGCTGCTGGTGGCCAGCAGCGAACTGCCAGTCGCCTTCTACACCGGCACCCTGACCGCCAGCCTCGGCATCCTGATTTTCAGCATCCTGCTGTGGATGGTGATCGCCCGGCAGATCAAACGCCTGATTACCCGGCCCATCCACGAGTTGGAAGAGTTGTCGCGCCAGGTCACCCGCGAGGAGAACTACGCCCTGCGAGCCGGTCGCGGCAACCATGACGAAATTGGCAGCCTGGCCGAAGCGTTCAATACCATGCTGTCGCGTATCGAAGCCCGGGAACAGCAACTCAAGCGCGCGCGGGACGACTCCCAGGCCGCCTACGACCAGGCCCAGGGTCTGGCCGAGGAAACCCGGCATACCAACCGCAAGCTGGAACTGGAAGTGCAGGTTCGCAGCAAGATCGAGAAAAAACTCACCGGCTTTCAGAACTATCTCAACAGCATCATCGACTCCATGCCCTCCGCCCTGATTGCCCTGGACGAGCAACTCTACGTCACCCAATGGAACCAGGAAGCCAGCGCCCTGTCCGGCACGCGCCTGGATGAAGCCCTGAACCAGCCGATCTTCCTCGCCTTCGAACCGCTCAAGCCCTATCTGCCCCAGCTCAAGGCCACGGTGGAGCAGCACACGGTGGAGCGCATCGAGCGCGTTACCTGGATCAAGGACGACGAACCCAAGCACTATGCCCTGACCTTTTACCCGCTGATGGGTGGCGCCGGGCGCGGGGTGGTGATCCGTATCGACGACATTACCCAGCGCCTGTCCCTGGAAGAAATGATGGTGCAATCGGAGAAAATGCTGTCAGTCGGTGGGCTCGCCGCAGGCATGGCCCACGAAATCAACAACCCGTTGGGGGCAATCCTGCACAACGTGCAGAACATTCGGCGACGCCTGTCGGCGGACCTGCCGAAAAACCAGGAGCATGCCGAGCAGGTGGGCGTGGAACTGGAAACGGTCAACCGCTACCTGCAAAGCCGCGAAGTACCGCAGCTGCTCGACGGCATCCAGCAAGCCGGGGCCCGTGCAGCGAAAATCGTCACCCATATGCTCAGTTTCAGCCGCCGCAGCAACCGTCAGATGGCGCCTTGCGACCTGCCGGCCCTGATTGACCAGGCCGTGGAAATTGCCGGTAACGACTTCGACCTGACCATCGGCTTCGACTTCAAGGGCCAGGCGATCATCCGCCAGTTCGACCCATTGCTGGGCCCCGTGCCGGGCACCGCCAACGAATTGGAGCAGGTCCTGCTCAACCTGCTGAAAAACGCCGCCCAGGCCATCCACCTGCGCGAAGACGACAGCGAGCCGGGGCGCATCATCCTGCGCACCCGGCTCAACCCACCCTGGGCCGAGATCCAGGTGGAAGACAATGGCATCGGCATGAGTGAGAACGTGCGCAAACGCACGTTCGAACCGTTCTTCACCACCAAAGAAATCGGCCAGGGCACGGGGCTGGGCCTGTCGGTCTCGTACTTCATCATCACCAACAACCACAAGGGCCAGATGGAGGTTCACTCCACCCTGGGCCAGGGCACCTGTTTCACCTTGCGCCTGCCACTGGCCGGTAGCCAGCTTGCCCCCCACGAACTGACTCAACTGGAGCACTGACCATGGGCTTTCGCCTGTCGAAAATTTACACCCGTACCGGCGACAAGGGCGAAACCGGCTTGGGTGATGGCCGCCGCGTGCCCAAGGATCACCCCCGGGTGGAGGCGATCGGTGAAGTGGACAGCCTCAACAGCCAACTGGGCCTGCTGTTGGCCGGCCTTGAGGAGCAAAGCGGCCAGCATCCCGCGCTGAACGATGTGATCGAGGTACTAACACCCTGCCAGCATCGACTGTTTGACCTCGGTGGCGAGCTGGCAATGCCGGTCTACAAGGCGCTCAATGCGGGCGAGGTGGACCGCCTGGAAGCCGCGATTGATCGCTGGAATGAAGAAGTCGGGCCTTTGGAGAACTTCATCCTGCCCGGCGGTTCGGCGCTGATTGCCCAGGCCCACGTGTGCCGCAGCCTGGCCCGTAGCGCCGAGCGGCGCTGCCAGCAACTGAATGCGCTGGAGCCGTTGGAAGGGGTGGGATTGGCGTATATCAATCGGCTATCGGATTTGCTGTTTGTGGCAGCAAGGGTGATTGCCCGGAGGCAAGGGATTGCGGAGATTTTGTGGCAGGCGGCGGCTAAGCCGCACTGAGACTCTGCGGGGTTTTGTATTGTTTGGCAGGGCCTCATCGCGGGCAAGCCCGCTCCCACATTTTGATTTGTGAGTACATTCAAGTGTGGGGGATTTTGTGGCAGGCGGCTAAGCCGCACTGAAATTCTGCAGGTTTTGTATTGTTTGACTGGGCCTCATCGCGGGCAAGCCCGCTCCCACATTTTGATTTGTGAATACATTCAAATGTGGGGATTTTGTGGCAGGCGGCTAAGCCGCACTGAAATTCTGCGGGTTTTGTATTGTTTGACTGGGCCTCATCGCGGGCAAGCCCGCTCCCACATTTTGATTTGTGAATACATTCAAATGTGGGAGCTGGCTTGCCTGCGATGGGGCCAGCAATGACAACTCACACCTCAGGCCAGAACGCCCGAATCCCCGCCACACCCTGCGCCCCGCTCTCCCAGGCCTTCTCCCGCTCGTCAGGCCCAACCCCGCCCAACAGAAACACCGGTTTGCTGAAGCCCTTGATCAACTGCGCCGCCTCTTCCCAACCCAGAGGCTGCGCATCAGGGTGAGTCTGGGTCGGCTGCACCGGCGACAGAGTGACAAAATCCACGTCCATCAGTTCGGCCAATGCCAGTTCCTCGGCATTGTGGCAAGACGCCGCCAACCAGCGGTCCCTGGGCAACGGTCGGCCCTTGCTCGCGTATTTGCGCAGTTGCGCCGAGGTCATGTGCCAGCCAGCAGCCGGGAAATCACCGAGCCATTCAAACGGCCCCTTGAGCATCAATTGCGCCTTGCCAGCACACAGGCCTACGGCGTCCACCGCCAGGTCGCGGTATTTGGGGTCGTAGCCATTGGGCGCACGCAACTGGATCAGTTTGATACCACCGGCAACGGCTTTCTGGATACCACGCAACAGCACCGGGGTTTCCAGTTCGCCTGGGGTGATCAGGTAGTCGGCGGGCAAACGGGCAGCAGCAACGATGGGCGCATTGGCCGCGGGAAACTCGTAGTTCTGCAAGTCCCGTGGCGCCACCCATTCAAGGGGCTGCCCTTCCGCGCCGTGGGGCTCGCCGGTAAACGCCGAGACCTCCCAGACATCCAGCAACACCTGCTTGTCCGGGTAATCATGCTGTACCTGGATCAACGGCCGGGCCGTGGTGACCTGGATACCCAATTCTTCCTGCAGCTCTCGCCCCAGTGCGGTGAGCACCGACTCATCGGCCTCCACCTTGCCACCGGGAAACTCCCAGAGGCCGCCCTGGTGCTGGGTATCTGCACGACGGGCCAACAGAATCCGGCCATCGGTACCGCGAATGACTGCGGCTGCTACATGAACTCGTTTCACGGTTTTACGTCCTCTAAGCCGGCGCCTGCCGGGGCATTGCCAATGCCCCGGGCAGGTATCAAGTACGGTATTCGGCGTTGATCTTCACGTACTCGTGGGACAGGTCGGTGGTCCAGATGGTTTCGCTGCACTCACCGCGCCCCAACTCGATACGGATGGTGATTTCTTCCTGCTGCATCACCGCCGAGCCCTGGGCTTCGGTGTAGGTCTCAGCACGGGCGCCACGGCTGGCGATGCACACATCGCCGAGGAACACGTCGATCTTGCTCACATCCAGGTTCGGTACGCCGGCACGGCCAACCGCCGCGAGGATCCGGCCCCAGTTCGGGTCGGACGCAAACAGCGCGGTCTTGATCAATGGCGAGTGGGCCACGGTGTAACCCACATCCAGGCACTCCTGGTGATTACCGCCGCCGTTGACTTCAACGGTAACGAACTTGGTCGCGCCTTCACCGTCACGCACAATGGCCTGGGCCACTTCCATGCACACTTCAAACACCGCCTGCTTCAACGCCGCGAACAGCGGGCCGTTGGACGAAGTAATTTCCGGCAGGTCGGCCTTGCCAGTGGCAATCAACATGCAGCAGTCGTTGGTCGAGGTATCGCCGTCGATGGTGATGCGGTTGAACGACTTGTTGGCGCCATCAAGCATCAGGTTTTGCAGCACGTCACGGGAGACTTTGGCGTCGGTGGCGATGTAGCCGAGCATGGTCGCCATGTTCGGACGGATCATGCCCGCGCCTTTGCTGATACCTGTCACGGTGACGGTCACGCCGTCATGCACAAACTGGCGGCTGGCGCCCTTGGGCAAGGTGTCAGTGGTCATGATCCCGGTGGCCGCGGCCGCCCAGTTATCCACCGACAGGTCGTCCAGCGCGGCTTGCAGGGCGCCTTCGATTTTTTCCACGGGCAATGGCTCACCGATCACCCCGGTGGAGTACGGCAGCACTTGGCTGGCGTCCACGCCGGTCAACTCCGCCAGCTTGGCGCAGGTGCGCGCGGCAGCGGCCAGGCCTGGTTCGCCAGTGCCGGCGTTGGCATTGCCGGTGTTGGTCAGCAGGTAACGTACCGGGCCTTCGACGCGTTGCTTGGCGAGGATCACGGGCGCGGCGCAAAACGCGTTCAGGGTGAACACGCCGGCGATGGTCGAGCCTTCGGCACAGCGCATCACCACCACGTCTTTGCGCCCAGGGCGTTTGATGCCGGCCGAAGCGATACCGAGTTCAAAACCGGCAACCGGGTGCAACGTGGGCAAAGGACCAAGACCAACAGCCATGAATGCGCTCCTTAACGATGTGATGTCTGCACCGTCGTCGTCGACGGTGATTAAATGGCAAAACGCCGCGACGGCTGATGCCGGTCGCGGCGCGGGGGTATTGCAGCGTCAGGCAAAAATCTTAGTTGATTTCGCCGTGGCAGTGTTTGAACTTCTTGCCCGAACCGCACCAGCACGGCTCGTTGCGACCCAGCTTCTGCTCGTTGCGCACCGGCGCCTGGGCCAGGGCCACGTCGACTTCTTCGCCCAGCACTTCAGGTGCTTCAAGACCCGGTGCTTCGTCATGCTGGAACTGCATGCGCGCGGCAAGGGCTTCGGCTTCCTGGCGCAGACGGGCTTCTTCTTCGATCGGGTCTTCGCGACGCACCTGAACGTGGGACAGCACACGAATCGAATCGCGCTTGATCGAATCCAGCAACTCGGAGAACAGCGTGAACGACTCGCGCTTGTACTCCTGCTTCGGGTTCTTCTGGGCGTAGCCGCGCAGGTGGATACCGTGACGCAGGTGATCCATGGTCGACAGGTGGTCTTTCCACAGGTCGTCCAGCACGCGCAGAACGATTTGCTTCTCGAAGGTGCGCAGTGCTTCGGCACTGGCTTGCTCTTCTTTCTCGTTATACGCGGCCAGCAGTTCGGCCATCAGTTTTTCGCGCAGGGTTTCTTCGTACAGGTGGTCGTCTTCGTCGAGCCATTGCTGGACCGGCAGATCGACACCGAAGTCGCTCTTCAACGCCGCTTCCAGGCCGGCAACATCCCACTGCTCAGGCAGGGACTGTGGCGGGATATGGGCGCTGACGGTGGCGTTGAGCACGTCCTGACGGAAGTCGGCGATGGTTTCGCCAATGTTGTCGGCGGCCAGCAACGTGTTACGCATGTGATAAATCACTTTACGCTGTTCGTTGTTGACGTCATCGAACTCCAGCAGTTGCTTACGAATGTCGAAGTTACGACCTTCGACCTTGCGCTGGGCCTTTTCGATGGCGTTGGTCACCATGCGGTGCTCGATGGCTTCGCCGGACTGCATGCCCAGGGCCTTCATGAAGTTCTTTACCCGATCCGAGGCGAAGATGCGCATCAGGCTGTCTTCCAGGGACAGGTAGAAACGGCTGGAACCGGCGTCACCCTGGCGACCGGCACGGCCACGCAGTTGGTTGTCGATACGACGCGATTCGTGACGCTCGGACGCGATCACCTGCAAACCACCGGATTCCAGCACTGCCTGGTGGCGTTTCTGCCAGTCGGCCTTGATCTGGGCGATCTGCTCAGGGGTCGGGTTGTCCAGGGACGCCACTTCCACTTCCCAGTTGCCGCCCAACAGGATGTCGGTACCACGACCGGCCATGTTGGTCGCGATGGTCAGCGCGCCTGGGCGACCGGCCTGGGCAATGATCTCGGCTTCTTTTTCGTGGAACTTGGCGTTGAGGACCTTGTGCTCGATACCTTCCTTGTTGAGCAGGTTCGACATGTGCTCGGAGGTTTCGATGGTGGCAGTACCCACCAGGACCGGACGGCCGTGGGTCATGCATTCCTTGATGTCGGCGACGATGGCCGCGTATTTCTCGTCGGCGGTCAGGAACACCAGGTCGTTGTAGTCTTTACGCGCCAGCGGCTTGTTCGGCGGGATAACCATCACCGACAGACCGTAGATCTGGTGGAATTCGAACGCTTCGGTATCCGCAGTACCGGTCATGCCGGACAGCTTGTTGTACAGGCGGAAGTAGTTCTGGAAGGTGGTCGAGGCCAATGTCTGGCTCTCGGCCTGGATATTGAGTTCTTCCTTGGCTTCGATGGCCTGGTGCAGGCCTTCGGACAAACGACGACCGGGCATGGTACGGCCGGTGTGTTCGTCGACCAGTACCACCTGGCCGTCCTGAACGATGTATTCGACGTTGCGATGGAACAGCTTGTGGGCGCGCAGGCCGGCATACACGTGGGTCAACAGGCCCAGGTTGTGCGCCGAGTACAGGCTTTCGCCTTCAGCCAGCAGGCCGATCTGGGTCAGCATTTCTTCGACGAACTGGTGACCGGCTTCGTTGAGTTCGACCTGACGGGTCTTCTCGTCGATGGAGTAATGACCTTCTTTGGTCACCACGCCTTCCACTTCCTCGATATGTTGCTCAAGGCGCGGGATCAGTTTGTTGATTTCGGTGTACAGGCGCGAGCTGTCTTCGGCCTGGCCGGAGATGATCAGCGGAGTACGGGCTTCGTCGATGAGGATGGAGTCGACTTCGTCGATCACGGCAAAGTTGAGTTCGCGCTGGAATTTTTCTTCCATGCTGAACGCCATGTTGTCGCGCAGGTAGTCGAAACCGAATTCGTTGTTGGTGCCGTAGGTGATGTCGGCGGCGTAGGCGGCACGCTTCTCTTCCGGCGGCTGGAACGGCGTCACGACGCCGACGGTCAGGCCGAGGAATTCATACAGCGGACGCATCCAGTTGGCGTCCCGGCGGGCCAGGTAGTCGTTCACCGTCACAACGTGCACGCCCTTGCCGGACAGTGCGTTGAGGTAAACACCCAGGGTTGCCACCAGGGTCTTGCCTTCACCGGTGCGCATTTCGGCAATCATGCCTTCATGCAGGGTCATGCCGCCGATCAACTGGACGTCGAAGTGGCGCATGCCCATCACCCGCTTACCGGCTTCGCGGGCGACCGCAAAGGCTTCAGGCAGCAGTTTGTCGAGGGTCTCACCTTTGGCTATGCGGGCCTTGAACTCTTCGGTCTTGGCGCGCAATTGCTCGTCCGACAAAGCAACCATCTGCTCTTCGAAGGCATTGACCAGCTGCACCGTCTTGAGCATGCGTTTGACTTCGCGCTCATTCTTGCTTCCAAAAAGTTTCTTTAACAAAGGCGCAAACATATCGGCAGGTTCTTCCACACATTAGGGATGAAGGGGCGCCCCGTGAGTCGCCCGAGCAGCCCTCACGGCCGCATGCGAACGAGCATTCTACCCGGAAACGAGGGTGAGGAAAGTGGCGTTGTTCCACGATGCAGGCACAGCGTTCCCAGAGGGCTTGTTTAAAATAGGGGCTTTTTGCTGAACTTCAACCCATTCGAGTGAGAAGTTACTTATTGATTTAATGGATAAACTGCTGACAAAGCAATGACCACGGTGCCGCACACGCTTTCTGCTACCATGGCGGCTCTGTTACCTAAGGTGTCTAGATCATGGCATTTCGCCCTCTTACGGCCCGTGCTCCCGCCGTGTTGCTGCGCGAAGCCAAGCCTTTAAAAGCCATCTTTGGCCATGCGCAACGCCTGGGCCATCTGCAACGCCTCCTGGAAAGCCAACTGCAACCTGCTGCCCGCGAACACTGTCATGTGGCGTCGTGGCGTGAAGGTACGCTGCTGCTGATCGTCACCGATGGGCATTGGGCAACCCGCCTGCGCTACCAACAAAAACGCTTGCAGCGCCAGCTACAGGCATTTGAGGTATTTGAGAGCCTGCAGCGCATCCAGTTCAAGGTCCAGCCACCGACCGTGCAACAAGGTGCGGTGGGGCATACCATGGATTTGTCGGTGAATGCCGCCGAAACCATCCAGGCGACGGCAGTCGGGATTACAGATCCGAAGTTACGCGCAGCGCTGGAGCGCCTGGCCAGTCACGCCAAGCCCAAGACCTGAGAGCGGGCAGCCGCGAGTGCGGTGTGCCAGTCAGCACATGTATCGACTGATACAGCGCAATCGCGGGCAAGCCCGCTCCCCCATTGGATTGCATAGACCTGGATGGCTACTTGCGCTTGCTACCGCCAAGCAAAGACCCCAACAGCCCGCGCACCAACTGGCGGCCCATCTGGTTGGCCGCCTGCTGCATCGCCGATTTCAGGGCCTTGCCCGCGGTCGTGCCAAGAAACGCCCCGGCCTTGTCGGTGAAGCTCGGCTCTTCAGCGGCAGGCGCAGCACTCGCCTCGGGCCCCAGCTCCTTGCGTGCCATCAGCACTTCATAGGCGGATTCACGATCAATCGGCTTGTCATAGCGCCCCTGTAGGGGCGAGCCGGCAATCAACCCTGCCCGCTCGGCGGCAGTCAACGGCCCAATCCGCGACTGCGGCGGCGCGACCAGCACCCGCTGGACCACCTCGGGGGTGCCTTTTTCCTGCAGCGTACCCACCAGCGCCTCACCCGTGCCCAGCTCGGTCAATACCGCCAGCGCATCAAACGCAGGATTTGGTCGGAAACCATCGGCCACCGCCCGCAGGGATTTTTGCTCCTTGGTGGTGAACGCCCGCAGGCCATGCTGGATCCGCAAACCCAGTTGCGCCAGTACGCTATCCGGCAAGTCGCCCGGCGACTGGGTAACAAAATACACCCCCACACCTTTGGAACGAATCAACCGCACCACTTGCTCCAGGCGGTCCTGCAAGGCCTTGGGCGTATCGGCAAACAGCAAATGCGCTTCGTCGAAGAACAGTGCCAGCAGCGGCTTGTCGGCATCCCCGCGTTCCGGCAACTGTTCGAACAACTCCGCCAGCAACCACAGCAGGAAGGTCGCATAGACCTTGGGTGACTCGTGCACAAGGCGGCTGGCATCCAGCAAATGAATACGCCCTCGCCCATCGCTGGCCGGTTGCAGAATATCTTCCAGTTGCAGCGCCGGCTCGCCGAACAGAGCTTCGGCACCCTGCTGTTCCAGCACCGCCAGGCGCCGCAGCAAAGCCTGGCTGGAGCCCGTGGTCATCAGGGCCGCATCATCGCCGAGCAATTCGGGGTGGAATTTGAGGTGATTGAGCAGGGCCTTGAGGTCCTTGAGATCCAAGAGCAACAAGCCCTCGCGATCGGCCACTTTAAACGCCGCATATAAGGTCGACTGCTGGCTGTCGGTCAACTCCAGCAGGCTGCCCAGCAACAGTGGGCCCATTTCACTCAAGGTTGTACGAAGCGGATGACCGGACTGACCGTGGATATCCCACAGCGTTACCGGATATGCCTTAGGCGCGTAATTCAGGAACGGCATGCCGGCGATCCGCTCGGCCACCTTGCCCTGGGGATTGCCTGCAGCGCCCAGGCCACACAGGTCACCCTTGATATCTGCAGCGAACACCGCCACGCCAGCATCACTGAACGCCTCTGCCAGCCGCTGCAACGTCACGGTCTTGCCGGTGCCGGTAGCGCCGGCGATCAGGCCATGGCGGTTAGCCAGGCGCATGGCCTGGGCGATGGGTTGGCCTTCAAGGTCTGCGCCAATAAGAAGTTGCGAGGAGTCAGGCATTTTGTCACCCATGGTTAATCTTTAGCCCTGCACGGTCGATACAGATAAAGCGAGAGACCCAAAAAGTCTAAAAAAGTTAGGCCAGATAATTCCTGCAGGAGCAAATGGAAATATCACACTTTATTTAACGCTGTCATTTATGCGTTGCCATAAAAGACGCGCCTTGGACATTAAGACCCTAGCGGACACGACGAGCCATGAATAAAAATCTGCGCTTCAGCCACAAAATCCTGCTTGCAGCCGCCCTTATCGTCATTGCCGCATTTGCGTTGTTTACGCTGTACAACGACTACCTGCAACGCAACGCGATTCGCAATGACCTCGACAGCTACCTCCATGAAATGGGGGATGTCACCGCCAGCAATATCCAGAGCTGGCTGGCCGGACGTATTGTGCTGGTGGAAAACGCCGCCCAGAACATCGCCATCAACCCCGAGCCGAGCGTCATCGCCAGCCTGCTAGAGCAGAAAGCCCTGACATCTTCGTTCATGGCAACCTACCTGGGCGATAGCAAAGGCGGCTTCACCATTCGCCCCGATGCCAAGATGCCCGACGGCTTCGATCCACGCGTGCGCCCCTGGTACAAGGGCGCCCAGAGCAGCAATGGCTCGACCCTGACCGAGCCCTACATCGACGCCGCCACCGGCCAGTTGATCATTTCCATCGCCACCCCCAGCAGCAAGGCCGGACAAAGCGTCGGCGTGGTCGGCGGTGACCTGAGCCTGCAAACCCTGGTGGACAATATCGGCGCGCTGGACTTCGGCGGCATGGGCTACGCGTTCCTGGTCAGTGCCGACGGCAAGATCCTGGTGCACCCGGAAAAAAACCTGGTGATGAAGACCCTGGGCGAGGCGTACCCGAACCAGACCGTCAAGATCAGTGCCGACTTCAGCGAAATCGAGGTCGAGGGCAAAACCCGTATCGTCACTTTCGCCCCGATCAAGGGTTTGCCGTCAGTGAACTGGTATATCGGTCTGTCGGTAGATAAAGACAAATCCTTCGCAATGCTCAGCGAATTCCGCACCTCGGCCATTATCGCCACGGTGATTGCCGTGGCGATCATCATCGCGCTGCTGGGCATGCTGATCCGCGTGCTGATGCAACCGCTGCATGTCATGACCCGGGCCATGGAAGACATCGCCGATGGCGAAGGTGACCTGACGCGCCGCCTGACGATCCAGAACCACGACGAGTTCGGCATTCTGGGCAAAGCCTTCAACCGCTTTGTGGAGCGGATTCATACCTCGATTCGCGAAGTGTCCTCCGCCACCGGCCAGGTCAATGAAGTGGCCCTGCGCGTGGTCAGCGCCTCCAACTCATCGATGGTCAACTCCGACGAACAGGCCAACCGCACCAACAGTGTCGCGGCAGCGATCAACCAGTTGGGTGCCGCTGCCCAGGAAATTGCCCGCAACGCCGCCCAGGCCTCGAACCAGGCCAGCGACGCACGCCATCTGGCCGAAGATGGCCAGCAAGTGGTGGAGCGCAATATCAAGGCCATGACGCAACTGTCCGAGATGATCAGTGCCTCCAGCAGCAATATCGAGGCACTTAACAGCAAGACCGTGAATATCGGCCAGATCCTCGAAGTGATCACCAGTATTTCCCAGCAAACCAACCTCCTGGCACTCAACGCGGCCATTGAAGCCGCGCGAGCCGGGGAAGCCGGACGCGGGTTTGCGGTGGTGGCCGACGAGGTGCGCAACCTGGCCCACCGCACGCAGGAATCGGCGCAACAGGTGCAAAAGATGATCGAGGAGCTGCAAGTCGGCGCCCGGGATTCGGTCAGCACCATGAGCGACAGCCAGCGCCACAGCCTCGAAAGCGTGGAGATCGCCAACCTGGCAGGCGAACGCCTGAGCAGCGTGACCCAGCGCATCGGTGAAATCGACGGCATGAACCAATCGGTGGCTACCGCGACGGAAGAGCAGACCTCGGTGGTGGAGTCGATCAATATCGACATCACCGAGATCAACACGCTCAATCAGGAGGGTGTGGAAAACCTGCAGTCCACCTTGCGCGCCTGCTCCGATCTGGAGCAGCAAGCGGCGCGCTTGAAACAATTGGTGGGGAGCTTCCGCATCTAGACCTCAACACAGCAGCGCCTACATTCAGCCAACGTTGTTTCTGTCAGGGCCGGGCTTGTCGTGCGGCTCTGACTCCTCCTGCAACTGCTCCCACAACCGGGCAGCATCGGGGAAGTCCGTGCCGTCCTCGGCATCCAGGGCATCCGGGTCATAGCGGCTCAAACAGCCCTCCCCCAAGGTGGCGGGCGCCTTGGACGTGGCTTTATCCAGGGGATCACTCATGGTTCGATCCTCGCAACTGACACTAATAAAAAGGGCCTGGGTGATTTAACGCCCAAGCCCTTTTTGCTTCAACCCAAAAACAGTCGATCAGAACACCACGGTCTTGTTGCCGTGCACCAGCACGCGGTCTTCCAGGTGATAGCGCAGGCCACGGGCCAGGACCATCTTCTCGACGTCGCGGCCGAAACGCACCATGTCTTCAATGCTGTCGCTGTGGCTGACGCGGACCACGTCCTGCTCGATGATGGGACCTGCGTCCAGCTCTTCGGTGACGTAGTGGCAGGTTGCACCAATCAGCTTCACGCCGCGCAGCGACGCCTGGTGATACGGCTTGGCCCCGACAAAGGATGGCAGGAAGCTGTGGTGAATGTTGATTACCTTGCCGGCATATTCGCGGCACAGTTCCGGCGGCAGGATTTGCATATAGCGCGCCAGGACTACAACGTCCGCTTGATGCTGCTCGACCAGACGCGAGACTTCGGTGAAGGCCGGCTGTTTGTTCTGCGAGTCGACCGGGACGTGGTAGTACGGAATGCCATGCCACTCCACCATGCTGCGCAGGTCGTCGTGGTTGGAAATCACACAGGCGATCTCACAATCCAGCTCATCGCTGTGCCAGCGGTGCAGCAAGTCCGCCAGGCAGTGGGATTCGCGGCTGGCCATCAGCACCACGCGCTTTTTCTGCTCGGTGTCGGTAATACGCCAGGTCATCGAAAACTCTTCGGCGATGGGCGCAAACGCCTCGCGAAACGCTTCAAGGCCAAACGGCAGGGTGTCCGCGCGAATTTCGTGGCGCATGAAAAACCAACCACTGAGATTGTCCGAGTGATGACTCGCTTCGGTGATCCAGCCATTGTGGGAGGCCAGAAAGTTACTGACTTTAGCGACGATACCAACCCGATCCGGGCAAGCAATCACCAGACGAAAAGTGCGCATTAGGGGCAAACTCCAGAACTTCGCAAAGGCCGCCATTCTAGCGACACCGTAGAAAAACTGCAGTACTCCTCAGCGCTTATTCGCGCGATTCGTTGCGGCGGCCCTAAACAACGTATGGTTTTTACCTGGGCACTATGTCAGTACAAGCAGCTGTTACCGCAATTAGCCGAGATCTAATGAGAATATCTATAGCTGGCTGGGGCGCACTAAATAATGCACTCCGAGCCTTTCGCTACAAACATTCAAAGTAAATTACATAAAACCGAGCTTAAATGTTTACTTGGGCAAACTGTCTGACTATTATTAGGCCACTATCCCTGTCCCTCAGCGCCCCGTATAAGGTAGTCCACATGTCCCTGATCAACGAATACCGTGCCACCGAATCCGCTATCAAAGAGCTGCAAGAACGTTTGAAGAATCTGTCCCAAGACGACAAATTGCAAACCGAGCTGGAATTCGAAGGCAAATTGCGCACCCTGATGGGTGAATACTCCAAATCCCTGCGTGACATCATCGCGCTGCTGGATCCGGAATCGAAAGTTAAAGCACCACGCGCCGCCGTGAAAGTTACCGGTACCAAGCGCGCGCGCAAGGTCAAGCAATACAAAAACCCGCACAACGGCGAAGTGATTGAAACCAAAGGTGGCAACCACAAGACTCTGAAAGAGTGGAAAGCCAAGTGGGGCGGTGACGTGGTTGAAGGCTGGGCTACCCTGCTGGACTAAGGTTCGCCAGATCGTCACCTGATTCGCGACACAATAAAAAACGCCAGTTCGCTGGCGTTTTTTATTGCCCACTTTTTATCAAACGTCGATTACAGGCCCAGGCGCTGGCTTAAAGCGTCAGCATATTCCTGCCACTCATCCAGCACCTGACGCTGAAACGATGTAGCACTAGCGTCCAATTCAAGCCTGGCCTTATTGAAACTCTCAAGGGTATTTGGCGCGCCGTAATCCGCATCTGACAAGCGTTGCTGACAGAAGAGTTTCCAGCGTTGTTGCTCTTCACTGTCCAAGGTGTGCGCAAAGTTGCGGGCACGATAGCGAAATAATAATTCCGGCAAACGATGATCATCAAAAGGCCACTGCTGGCGTGCTAGTTGCTCGGGTTCAGCAGTGCGGACTTGCTCACATAAACGTCGATCCCGATCACCAATAAAACCATCGTAGAGCTGTTGCTCCGGGTCGGCGCTTGCGGCGAAATCGTCCTCGGCATAAATCGCCGGCAATTTATCCAGCCAAAGTTCCTGTGCGTCAGTTAGCCGCAGTGCCCGGGCCTGATATTCACGCATGTCCAGGTTCAATCGCTGCTGGTCTTGCGCCCGCAACACATTCAGCGGCGCGACGACCGGACAACGATTGATGTGAATGAGTTTGAGCGGCACCGGCAACTCACCCTCGGCCAATTGATCGCGCCGGGTATACAAGCGCTGGCGCAGGGTTTCGGCATCCAGGTCCAGCAGCGCCTGTGGGTCGAGCCCCAGGTCGCAGACAATCAACGCGTTGCGATTGCGCGGATGCCACGCCAGGGGCAGGACCACCCCCAGGTAATGGCGCTCAGCGGAAAAGCGCCCGGAAATATGCACCATGGGCTGCAACAGGCGGATTTGATCCATGACCCGCTGCTTGCTGCGCAGTTGAAACAACCAATCGTACAACTTCGGTTGTTTTTCCCGGACCAGCCGCGCCAGGGCGATGGTGGCCCGCACGTCAGCCAAAGCTTCGTGAGCCTGGCCATGGTCAATTCCATTGGCCGCCGTCAGGCGCTCCAGCTTGAGGGTCACGCGCCCGTCCTGCTCGGGCCAGACAATGCCGTCGGGGCGCAGGGCATAGGCCGTGCGCATCACGTCGATCAAGTCCCAGCGGCTGTTGCCGCTCTGCCATTCCCGTGCGTAAGGGTCGAAAAAATTGCGATACAAACTGTAGCGGGTCATTTCGTCATCGAAACGCAGGGTGTTGTAACCCGCACCACAGGTGCCGGGGGCGGCCAGCTCGGCATGCACCCGCGTCATGAAGTCGGCTTCGGCCAGGCCTTTTTCCGCCAGTTGGCCGGGGGTAATGCCCGTGATCATGCACGCGGCCGGGTGCGGCAGGATATCGTCGCTGGGCTGGCAATAGAGGTTGACCGGCGGCCCGACCTCATTGAGGTCATGGTCGGTGCGAATCCCGGCAACCTGCAGCGCACGGTCGCTGCGTGGGTTGATGCCGGTGGTTTCATAGTCGTACCAGAAGATCGAGGTCACGGGCTATTCCTGTGCTGAAGACCGACAAAGTCTAGGCGCTGGACGCCGCCCGGGGCCAGCGCCGTGTGCACTGGATAAACATTCAGTGAAACCTTGGCGCATTTTCAGGTGTTACTTCCGTCCACGACACTGCTAGCATCGGCCTCTCGAATTGCCGGCTGCCCGACGAGGTTGCCCATGCCCAGCCACACCGCACTGCCAGGGAATGCAATGCCCACCGCACCATTGGACACCCGCTATCAGATCGAGACCCCGGAAGGCATCGACCTGCCCTTGCGCCCCGCCGGGCTGATGCCCCGGGCACTGGCATTCGGCTTCGACCTGGGCCTGCGCGGCCTGATCCTCGGTGTCCTGTTCATCGCCCTGGCGTTTCTCGGCAACCTGGGCATCGGCCTGGCCTCGATCCTGCTGTTCCTCGTCAGTTGGTGGTACATGGTGCTGTTCGAAGTGCTCAACCAGGGCAGTTCACCGGGCAAACAGATCATGGGCCTGCGCGTGGTACAGGATGACGGCACGCCCATTGGCTGGTCCGCATCCCTGATCCGCAACCTGCTGCGGTTTGTCGATATGTTGCCGTTCGGCTATTTCCTCGGGGCCATCAGTTGCCTGCAACATCCCCACTTCAAACGCCTGGGCGACATTGCGGCCGGTACCCTGGTGATCTATCGCGAACAGCCCCTGGCCCGCCCTCACCTGCCCCAGGCCCCGGCATTGCGCCTGCCCTTTGCCCTTGAGCTGGACGAGCAACGTGCGATCCTGGGTTTTGCCGAGCGCCAGGGTGAGCTGTCCGCCGAACGGACCCACGAGCTGGCGGCGATTCTGGCCACGCCCCTGCAAGTCTCCCCCGCGCGCGCCGTGGAACAGCTCAATGGCGTGGCCCGCGGCCTGCTGGGGCCGACATGAAGCAAAGCCTGTTCGAAACCCGTCACCAGCCGCACTGGCAGGCATTTGCCAGCCAGTTGGCACTGCTTGAACAAGGCAAGGCAAAGGCCGAGGAGCTGACGCGTTTCCCTCAAGATTACCGACGCCTGTGCCAACATCTGGCACTGGCGCAGGAGCGGGGCTACAGCAGCTACCTGATAGACCCGCTGCAACAGTTGGCCTTGCGCGGTCATCAACAGTTGTATCGCCATCGCAGCCAGCTCGGTGCCAAGGTGCTGGGCTTCCTGCTGGCGGATTTCCCCCGCACGGTTCGCGAACAATGGCGCTTCGTGCTGGTCGCCAGCCTGCTGTTCTTTGGCAGCCTGATCGGCATTGCGCTGCTGGTCTACCTGTTCCCCGAACTGATCTACACCATTGTCAGTGCCCCGCAAGTGTCCGAGATGCAGGAGATGTACGACCCCGACGCCAGTCGCCTGGGCCGCGCAGCCGCGCGGGCGTCGAGCGAAGACTGGATGATGTTCGGCTACTACGTCATGCATAACATCGGCATCGCCTTCCAGACCTTTGCCGGCGGCCTGCTGTTTGGCCTGGGCAGCGTGTTTTTCCTGTTTTTCAATGGCCTGATGATCGGCGCCATCGCCGGTCACCTGACCGAAATCGGCTATGGGCAGACCTTCTGGTCCTTTGTCATCGGCCACGGCGCCTTTGAACTGACGGCCATCGCCCTGGCCGGCGCGGCCGGCCTGCAACTGGGCTGGGCCTTGATCGCGCCGGGAGCATTGCCCCGGGGTGAAGCACTGCGCCTGGCAGCCCGCAAAAGCGTGAAAATGATCTGCGGCGTGATTTTATTCCTGCTGATCGCGGCCTTTATAGAGGCCTATTGGTCCTCCACCACCGCCGTGGAACCTTGGGGCAAGTACCTGGTGGGCGCCGCGCTCTGGGCGATGGTGCTCGCCTATCTGCTGTTTGCCGGCAGGGGTCGTCATGCGCCTGAGTGACGCCAGCGTGGTAATCCGCCCCCGCACTACGTGGGAAGCCATGGACCTGGGGGTATTGCTGGCCCGCAAGCACCGCGTGCTCTTGATGAGCAGTTGGGCCTTGGTCAGCCTGCCGATCTTTATCCTGATCAGCCTTGCGCTGTGGGACTACCCATCTGTTGCTGTACTGGTGTTCTGGTGGTTGAAACCGGCCTTTGAGCGCCTGCCGCTGTATATCCTGTCCACAGCACTGTTTGGCGAAACGCCTACCCTCAAGCAGGCGCTGCGCCAATGGCCGCGCCTGCTCAAAGGTCAACTGCTGGCCAGCCTGACCTGGAGGCGCTTGAGCCTCAGTCGCAGCTTCGTCATGCCCGTGGTGCAACTCGAAGGCCTCGGCGGCCTGGCCCGCCAACAACGGCTGGGGGTGCTGCAACAGCGCAATGCCGGCGCAGCGCGCTGGCTGACGCTGATCGGTATTCACCTGGAAACAGCACTGTGGGTTGGCTTGATGGCGCTGTTCTACCTGTTCCTGCCACAACAGGTCGAGCTCGACTGGGACTGGCAACAACTGGCGCTGGCCAGCAGCCCGGACTGGCTCTGGCTGGAACACCTGACCAATGCCTTGTACGCCCTGGTCCTGGTGCTCTGGGAACCGATCTATGTGGCCTGCGGGTTCAGCCTCTACCTGAACCGGCGTACCGTGCTCGAAGCCTGGGACCTGGAGTTGGTGTTCCGCCGCCTGCGCCAGCGCCTGGGGTCAACGGTGGCCGTCCTGCTGCTGGCTGTCGGCCTGCTGCTGCTCCCGCCAACACCCCAGGCCATGGCCGATCAACCCGTGGCTGCACAACCCTTGAGTACGCCAGCCGCCAGCCAGGCGATCAAGCGCCTGCTGGAAGAGCCCCCGTTCAAGAATCCGGAATCCGTGACCCGCTACCGTTTCGGTGAAGACCAGACCATCGACAAACCCAAGCCCACAGGGGATGCCCGGTTGCCTGCCTGGCTTAAATCCTTGCTCGACAACCTCAACAGCGACACCTTCAAGTCCCTGGCCCTGGTCATGGAGGTGCTGTTGTGGAGCCTGCTGATCGCCGGCATTGCCTTGGTGGCCTGGCGCTATCGTGATTGGCTGCACGCCTTTGTCAGCCATCGCCGCGCCCCCCGCACCGTTGACCAGCCCGTGCCGTCACAACTGTTCGGCCTGGACATGGGCGTGGAAACATTACCCGATGACATCGCCGGTACCGCCGAGCAACTGTGGGCCACCCAGCCCCGTGAAGCGCTTGGCCTGCTCTATCGCGGCCTGCTTAGCCGGCTGTTGCATGACTTCAACCTGCCCCTGAAAAACGCCGATACCGAAGGCCAGGTCCTGGAGCGTGTGCGTCACTTGCAACAGCCGCAATTGCTGGCATTCAGCGACGACCTGACCCGCCACTGGCAAAACCTCGCCTATGGCCATCGCGTACCGCCTGCCCTGGCCCAACAACAACTGTGCGCCCACTGGCGCGCGCTGTTTGACAGCGAGGCCACGGGATGAACCGGCCACTGATCTGGCTCGCGCTGATCCTGGCCTGCCTGCTGACGGCGGGGGGCTTCTACGCCTGGCACAAGGCGATCCCCTACGAGGAAGTGGTCGAGCGCGGGCCATCACCCGAAGCCCAGGCTAATCCCTACCTGGCGGCGGAGCATTTCCTACGCCAGCAAGGCATAGCCGTTGAGCACGCCAACAGCCTGGAACGCCTGGCTACCCTGCCCGCCAAGGGCGGCAGCCTGCTGTTGCTCAGCGAACGCATCAACATGACCCCGCGCCAGGTCGACCAGTTGCTGGAGTGGACCCAGGCCGGCGGCCACCTGCTGCTGGTGGCCGAAGCTATATGGGATGAAGAAACCCAGGACAGCGGCGACCTGCTGCTCGATCGCCTGCAGTTGCGCCAGGCCTTCAGCGATGACTTCGACCAGCCAGCCCCACCTCGCAAGGGCAAGAAACCGGACCTGACACGCCTGTATGTCGATAATGAAACCGCACCGGCCTTCTTCAGTTTCGACACCGACTTCACCTTGATCGACCCCAGGCACCTGGCCCAGTTTTCGGCCAACAGCGCCAAGTCCAGCCACTTGATGCAACTCGATCTCGGGCAGGGCCGTGTGACAGTGATCACCGACAGCGAACTGTGGAAAACCCCGGATATAGGCCTGCACGATAATGCCTGGCTGCTCTGGTACCTGACCCAGGGCAGCAATGTCACCCTACTGTCCAACACGGATGTCGAGAACCTGTTCAGCCTGTTGCTGCGTTACTTCCCCCAGGCCCTGTTGGCACTCGCCGCCTTGATTGTGCTGGGGTTGTGGCGCGCCGGCATACGCCAGGGGCCCATCCAGGCACCCGCGCCCAAGGCGCGCCGGCAACTGCTGGAGCACTTGAATGCCAGTGCCGATTTCCTGCTGCGCCGCAGTGGGCAAAACAGCCTGTTGCACGCCCTGCAGCGGGACATCCTGCGCACCGCCCGCCGCCGCCACCCCGGCTTCGAACAGTTGGACACTGCCGGGCAATGGCAAGCCCTTGAACGCCTGACTCGCCAACCGCCATCCATTATCAGCCAGGCCCTGGGCCCACTCCCGGCAAAGCGGCTTTCCAGCGCCGACTTCAGCCGCCAGGTGGCCTGCCTGCAAACCCTCAGGAATGCCCTATGAGCGACTCTCCAGTGGATTCACCCAACACCCTCGACACCGGTCGGGCCACCCAGTTGGCCCAGGCGCTGCGCACCGAGTTGCGCAAGGCCGTGATTGGCCAGGATGGGGTGATTGATGACGTGCTGACCGCATTGATCGCCGGCGGCCACGTGTTGCTCGAAGGGGTTCCCGGCCTGGGCAAGACCTTGCTGGTACGGGCCCTGGCCCGCTGCTTTGACGGCGACTTCGCGCGTATCCAGTTCACCCCGGACCTGATGCCCAGTGATGTAACCGGGCATGCCGTGTACGACCTGCACACCGAGCAGTTCAAACTGCGCAAGGGGCCGTTGTTCACCCACTTGCTGCTGGCGGACGAGATCAACCGGGCCCCGGCAAAAACCCAGGCCGCCCTGCTCGAAGCCATGCAGGAACGCCAGGTCACCCTCGAAGGCGAAGCCCTGCCTATCGGCCAGCCCTTTATGGTGCTGGCCACCCAGAACCCCATCGAACAGGAAGGCACTTATCCACTACCGGAGGCCGAACTCGACAGGTTCATGCTCAAGGTGCGCATGGACTACCCCGAGGCGCAGCAAGAGGTGGATATGGTGCGTGAAGTGACCCGTTCATCGCGCGCCGACATGCTCGACGTGCAACCACTGCGCACCGTGCTGCAAGCCGCTGACGTGTTGCTGTTGCAGCAGGTCGCCAGTGAGCTGGCCCTGGATGAACAGGTACTCGACTACGCCGTGCGCCTGGCTCGTACCACCCGCACCTGGCCCGGTCTGGCCCTGGGCGCGGGCCCGCGTGCGTCCATCGCCCTGGTGCGGGGTGCCCGTGCTCGCGCCCTGCTGCGAGGTGGCGAGTTCGTCACGCCGGACGACATCAAGAGCTGTGCGCTGGCAGTGTTGCGCCATCGGGTACGCATCGCCCCGGAGCTGGATATCGAAGGCCTGGAGGTGGATCAGGTGCTGACCCAGTTGCTCGACCAAGTGCCGGCACCACGCCAGTGACATGCCCATGAGACCGACTCGCCTGTTGCTGGCCTGGCTAGCCGTGTTGCTGGGCCTGAACATCGCCCTCGGGACGGCCGTGGCCCTGCAACTCAACGTGCCGGCCGCCCTGCATTCCATCGCCTGGGGCCTGCTCCTGGCGCTGCTCTTGCTGGCCTTGCTCGATGCTGGCCGGCTGAAACGCCGCCCCTCGCCACGCCTGCGCCGGCAGATGCCCGGCAGCCTGGCGCTGGGGCGTTGGAGCGAGGTGCGGATCACCCTGGAACATGACTATCCACAGCCGTTGGTCCTGGAGGTGTTTGATCACGTACCGGATGGTTTGAGCGTGCAAAACCTGCCCCAGTCCATCGCCCTGCGCCCCGGGGAACAGAGCGAACTGGGCTACCGCCTGCGCCCCTTGAGCCGTGGGCATTTCAGTTTTGAGCGCTGTGAGGTACACCTCCCCAGCCTCCTGAGGCTGTGGACTGCCAAGCGCCAGGTGCCGGTCAAGGACGCCACCCGGGTCTATCCGGATTTTGCCCGCCTGTACGGCGCGCAATTACTGGCGGTAGACAACTGGCTCAGCCAACTGGGTGTACGCCAGCGCCAGCGTCGCGGCCTGGGCCTGGAGTTTCACCAGTTGCGGGAATTTCGCGAGGGTGACAGCCTGCGCCAGATCGACTGGAAGGCCACGGCCCGGCAACGCACGCCGATTGCCCGGGAATATCAGGATGAGCGCGACCAGCAGATTGTGTTCATGCTCGACTGCGGCCGGCGGATGCGCAGCCAGGACAACGAGCTGGCGCATTTCGACCACGCTCTCAACGCGTGCCTGCTGCTCAGCTATGTGGCCCTGCGCCAGGGCGATGCCGTGGGCTTGTGTACCTTCGCCTGCGACCAGCCGCGCTACCTGGCACCCGTCAAGGGCTGCGGCCAGTTGAACCAGTTGCTCAACGCGGTATACGACTTGGACACCACCCGGCGCGCGGCCGACTACCAGGCTGCGGCCAACCAACTGCTGGCCCGCCAGAAACGCCGGGCGTTGGTGATTATCGTGACCAACCTGCGTGATGAGGACGATGAGGATCTGCTGACCGCCGTCAAGCGCATCAGCCGCCAGCACCGGGTATTGGTCGCGAGCCTGCGCGAAGAAGTGCTGGATCAAGTGCGCCAGGCGCCTGTGCAAACCTTGCCGGAAGCGCTGGCCTACTGTGGCAGCGTCGACTACCTCAATGCCCGGGAAGAATTGCATGACCGCATGAAGGCGCAGGGCCTGGCGGTATTGGACGCCCGACCCTCGGACCTCGGCGCAGACCTGGTAACCCGTTACCTGGGCTGGAAAAAGGCCGGCGTGCTATGAATGGCGTATGACGCTAGGCCGAAGCCTGCAAGGGATCAAAGCTGAAGTACTGCAACAGCGCAGCAATCAATTGCCCGTACTCGTCGGGGGCCTGCAGCAGGGTGAACCCCGAATCGTAATGCTGGGGATTGATATCCTCACGGCTCCACAGGCAGGTAGCAGTGAAGTCAATGGCATGCACATCCCCCTCAGGTCCGGGGATCTTCAAGCGCAGCTCAAAATCCGCGTTGACCATCATGGGTAATCGGCTGACCAACATCAGCCCCTCGCTGGAGATGTTACCCAAGTAACCGATGGGTTTATCCGTGTGGCGGTTGAACACCTGTAAAAAACAGGGCAACTGGTGTCGCTCAATCCTTCGGTCGGTAAACATGATGAGATCGCCGTCCAATGGCCATGATTCTGGCCGTTCCTGTGATTCGGACCGGAGCGCTGCCAGCAGCACCCCGCTCTCCCCCGGACTTCGCTACAACAGCAGCCTTTGCCCTGTCGCTTTAACGCCATCGAATCAGGGGCTACATCTATCTGGATTGAAAGTTGTACAAACAGACATCCAAAGAATAGCCCAACTCTGGCAAGAGGCCAGCTATCAAATTACAAATGCCATCACAAGGCGGCTGGCCGCGCTCGTGCAGTACTTGCACCCGGGTAATGCCCCAGTTGTTGCAGGGTATCCAGGCGTGCGCGGGCACGGAATGCGTATTCGCTCGACGGATATTGGCTGATGATGAACTGATAGGTCTGCACGGCATCCACGAACAACTTCTGCCGTTCCAGGCACTGCCCACGCAGCATCGAGACCTCCGGCTGCACGTAGCGACGGGACCGGCTTTGACGGTCGACCTGGGACAATTCCAGGGTAACCCGTTCGCAGTCGCCTACGTTGTAGGCCCGGTAGGCATTGTTCAAATGATGGTCCATCGACCAACGGGTACAGCCGACAACACTGACGGCCAGGGCTGCAATGATCAAAACTCGCATGGGTGTTCTCCTGTCTTGAGCAGTGTATCGACCCTTAGGCGAAAATCTTCAAGGTTGTTCGTCTGGCGTCATCGAGTGAAAACAAGCGAATCGACAATAAGTAGTGCAAACGAACAATGACTACAGCCAAAGAGCATAGTAGCCTTCCCCAGCGCTAGAACTCAGGAGTCCGTGCATGTCCGTCCGTCGTACCAAAATCGTCGCCACCCTTGGCCCGGCCAGTAACTCGCCGGAAGTCCTCGAACAGCTGATTCTGGCTGGCCTGGACGTTGCCCGTCTGAACTTCTCCCACGGCACCCCGGACGAGCACAAGGCTCGCGCCAAGCTGGTACGTGACCTCGCCGCCAAGCATGGCCGCTTCGTCGCGCTGCTGGGTGACCTGCAAGGGCCGAAGATCCGTATCGCCAAATTCGCCAACAAGCGCATCGAGCTGAAGATTGGTGACAAATTCACCTTCTCCACCAGCCATCCGCTGACCGAAGGCAACCAGCAGGTCGTGGGTATCGACTACCCGGACCTGGTCAAAGACTGCGGCGTCGGCGACGAACTGCTGCTGGACGATGGCCGCGTGGTCATGCGTGTCGACACCGCCACCGTCACCGAGCTCAACTGCACCGTGATCATCGGCGGCCCGCTGTCCGACCACAAAGGCATCAACCGTCGCGGTGGTGGCCTGACTGCACCGGCCCTGACCGAAAAAGACAAGGCTGACATCAAGCTCGCCGCCGAAATGGAAGTGGACTACCTCGCCGTATCCTTCCCGCGCGACGCTGCCGACATGGAATACGCCCGCCAACTGCGCGACGAAGCCGGCGGTACCGCCTGGCTGGTGGCGAAGATCGAGCGCGCCGAAGCCGTGGCCGACGACGAAACCCTCGACGGCCTGATCAAGGCGTCCGATGCAGTGATGGTTGCCCGTGGCGACCTCGGTGTAGAAATCGGTGACGCAGAACTGATCGGCATCCAGAAGAAAATCATCCTGCACGCACGCCGCCACAATAAAGCGGTGATCGTCGCGACCCAGATGATGGAGTCGATGATCCAGAACCCGATGCCGACCCGTGCCGAAGTGTCCGACGTGGCCAACGCCGTGCTCGACTACACCGACGCCGTGATGCTCTCGGCGGAAAGTGCTGCCGGCCCGTACCCGCTGGAAGCAGTCCAGGCCATGGCGCGTATCTGCGTCGGCGCTGAAAAGCACCCGACCAGCAAAACCTCCAGCCACCGCATCGGCAAAGTGTTCGAAAGCTGCGACCAGAGCATCGCCCTGGCCGCCATGTACACCGCCAACCACTTCCCGGGTGTGAAGGCGATCATCGCCCTGACCGAAAGTGGCTACACGCCGTTGATCATGTCGCGTATCCGTTCCTCGATCCCGATCTACGCGTTCTCCCCGCACCGCGAAACCCAGGCCCGTGCGGCCATGTTCCGTGGCGTCTACACCGTACCGTTCGACCCGGCGTCGCTGCCGCCTGAGCAAGTCAGCCAGGCTGCCATCGACGAACTGCTCAAGCGTGGCGTAGTCGAGAAAGGCGATTGGGTGATCCTGACCAAGGGCGACAGCTACCACACCATCGGTGGCACCAACGGCATGAAGATCCTGCACGTTGGCGATCCAATGGTCTGAGTGACCCGCTGAAAAGCAAAGGCCCTGGCACGTGAGTGACAGGGCCTTTTGCATTTCAAGTCATGGTGATGTGGTGACTGGGCTGGCGTTATCGCGGGCAAGCCCGCTCCCACATTGGAGCGCATTTCAAGTGTGAGAGCGGGCTTGCCCGCGATAACGCCAGTCCAACCACTTGGATTTCAGCGCCGGGCAATAAACCCCGACAACGCCGCAATCGCCTCCGGCGACCTCAGACGCTGGGTAAACAATGCACCCTCCTCCTCGATCACCTGGCGCAATTGCTCGCGGTCGACGCTCTTCATCAATTGCTTGGTCACCTGCACCGCCCCCGGCGCCAGGGTCTCAAAGCGCCCGCCGACTTCCCGCGCCTTGGCCAGGGCCGCTTCGCCGCTGCCCAACGCTTCGGTGGCGATCCCCCACTGCGCAGCCTGCTCTCCACTGAACCCTTCGCCCAGCAGCAGCAACTCGGCGGCTTTCGCGTGCCCCAGCAAGCGCGGCAGGATCAGGCTGGAGCCAAACTCAGGGCACAGCCCCAGGTTGACGAATGGCATGCGCAACCGGGCATCGCGACTGACATACACCAGGTCGCAATGCAGCAGCAGCGTGGTGCCAATGCCCACCGCCGCCCCGGCCACGCCGGCAATCACCGGTTTGCGGCAGTTGAGCAGGCTTTGCATGAAATGAAAGGGTGGGCTGTCCAGGTCTGTGGGCGGCTGCTCAAGGAAGTCGCCGATGTCGTTGCCGGCGGTAAAGCAGTCGCTGCTGCCCTGGATCAGCACGGCATTGACCGTCGTGTCGGCATCGGCCTGCTCCAGCGCCGCCGCCAATTGGCTGTACATGGCGCGGGTCAGGGCATTTTTCTTGTCGGGGCGATTGAGTTGCAGGATCAGCAGCCCACGGTCACGGTGCAGCAGGATGGCGTCGGTCATGGTGAGTCTCGCAGATAGACATCAGCGCTCAACCACGGGGCAGGAACACATCGGCCAGCAGTTGATTGCGCGGCAAGCCAGCCAGGAACAGGCGCTTGGAAAAGGCCTCGACACTGCAGGGGTGCCCGCAGAGTAAGGCCAGGGTTTGCCGGGAAACAAGCCGCAGTTGCGCCAAAGCCTCGGTCAACTGCGCCGCCGTCCACAGCTCCACACTGAGGCTGGGATGGCTCGCGGCCAGTTGCCTCAGGGGCTCGGCCAGATAATGGCTGTCGGCATCATGGGCCAGGTGAATCACGCGAATGGCGCCCTGGTGATCCTGGCGCAACGCCTCACGCAACACGCCCCACAACGGGCCCATTCCAGTGCCGGATGCCAGCAGCCACAGCGGCCGGGATTGCCAGTCCGGATCGTAGTGCAACGCGCCGCCGCGCAACTCGCCCAGGCGCAATGGATCGCCGGCCTGTAACTGCCGCGCAAGGTCGCTGAATTCGCCGGGCAGGCGGCAATCGAGGTGGAACTCCAGGAACGGATCTTCCTCGGGCAGGCTGGCCAGGGAATACGGCCGCGCCACCGTGCCCGCCCACAACACCAGGTGCTGGCCGGCCCGGTAGCGCAACCCACGTTCCGCTTGCAGGCGCAGGCGCAACACTGTCGGGCTCAACCAATCGGCGCTCAGCACCGTTGCCGCCGCGCCGTCGCGCAAGGGGTCAAAGGTCTCGACCTGAACATCGCCCACGACCTGGCACTGGCAGGCCAGACGCCAACCGTCCTGGCGTTGTGCCGGGTTCAGGGCATCGGGCTGCTTGTCATCAACCTCGCCCTGGCAGCGCACCAAACACGCATGGCAACTGCCCGCGCGACAACTGTAGGGCACAGCCACACCGGCCTGGTTCAAGGCATCCAACAGATTGCTGCCGGTGGAGACCGACCAGCGGCGTTCGCCGACGTGCAGTTCAGGCATGAAAGGCCTCACATCAAAATGTGCGATCACTGTAACTGCTTTTTGTAGGAGTCGGCTCCTCCAGGAGGGTGGTCGGCAGCGTTTGACCATCGTCGGGTGTATCGGCCATCGCGCCGGGTTATACTGCCGCGCCTTTTTAGCGTCGCGCCAGCACTACCCGGCGTGCCTTGGAAAAGGTGGCTTCAGCGACCGATGCACCCATCTGAAGCCACCTTTATTGAATGTTCCCTTATAGAGGAGCGCGACTCATGACCGTGATCAAGCAAGACGACCTGATTCAGAGCGTTGCCGACGCCCTGCAATTCATTTCCTACTACCACCCCGTTGACTTCATCCAGGCGATGCACGAGGCCTACCTGCGCGAAGAATCGCCGGCAGCCCGTGACTCCATGGCGCAGATCCTGATCAACTCGCGCATGTGTGCCACCGGCCACCGCCCAATCTGCCAGGACACCGGGATCGTCACCGTGTTCGTACGCGTGGGCATGGATGTGCGTTGGGATGGCGCCACCATGGGCCTGGACGACATGATCAACGAAGGCGTGCGTCGCGCCTACAACCTGCCGGAAAACGTCCTGCGCGCCTCGATCCTCGCCGACCCGGCCGGTGCGCGCAAAAACACCAAGGACAACACTCCGGCAGTGATCCACTACTCCATCGTCCCGGGTAACACCGTGGAAGTGGACGTGGCCGCCAAAGGCGGTGGTTCCGAGAACAAGTCGAAAATGGCCATGCTCAACCCGTCCGACTCGATTGTCGACTGGGTGCTCAAGACCGTTCCGACCATGGGCGCCGGCTGGTGCCCACCGGGCATGCTCGGCATCGGCATCGGCGGTACCGCCGAGAAAGCCGCAGTGATGGCCAAGGAAGTGTTGATGGAATCCATCGACATCCACGAGCTGAAAAAGCGCGGCCCGTCCAACCGTATCGAAGAGATGCGCCTGGAGCTGTTCGAGAAGGTCAACCAACTGGGGATCGGCGCCCAGGGCCTGGGTGGCCTGACCACCGTGCTCGACGTGAAGATCATGGACTACCCGACCCACGCCGCCTCGTTGCCGGTGTGCATGATCCCCAACTGCGCCGCCACCCGTCACGCGCACTTCGTGCTCGACGGTTCCGGCCCGGCCTCCCTGGAAGCGCCACCGCTGGACGCGTACCCGGAAATCGTCTGGGAAGCCGGCCCGTCGGCCCGTCGCGTCAACCTCGACACCCTGACCCCGGAAGACGTGCAAAGCTGGAAGCCGGGCGAAACCGTACTGCTCAACGGCAAGATGCTCACCGGTCGCGACGCGGCGCACAAGCGCATGGTCGAGATGCTGAACAAGGGCGAAACCCTGCCGGTGGACCTCAAGGGTCGCTTTATCTACTACGTCGGCCCGGTAGATCCGGTGCGCGAAGAAGTGGTTGGCCCGGCTGGCCCGACCACCGCCACGCGGATGGACAAGTTCACCCGCCAGATCCTCGAACAAACCGGCCTGCTGGGCATGATCGGCAAATCCGAGCGCGGCCCGACCGCCATCGAAGCGATCAAGGACCACAAGGCCGTGTACCTGATGGCCGTCGGCGGCGCTGCTTACCTGGTGGCGCAAGCCATCAAGAAGTCGCGCGTGGTAGCTTTCGCCGAACTGGGCATGGAAGCGATCTACGAGTTCGACGTCAAGGACATGCCGGTCACTGTTGCCGTCGACAGCAAGGGCGAGTCGGTACACATCACCGGTCCTGCCATCTGGCAGAAAAAGATCAGTGAGAGCCTCGCGGTAGAGGTGCAGTAAGCACCTCCCCGCAAGGATAAAAGGCGACTGTGGCTCCATGCCGCAGTCGCCTTTTTTATCACCGACGATTTTGTGGGAGCGGGCTCGCCCGCGATGCAGGCACTGCGGTCTGGCTGCAGAACGCGTCGATGCAATCGCGGGCAAGCCCGCTCGCCACAAGTACTGCGCTCGTCCTGCTGCATGGTATGGTGCTCGCCCCCTACTGCAGCTGTTCATTCTCGTATGATCGCGATCCCTCGCCCATTGCGTCTGACCTTCTACTCCCTGCTGATTATCGCCGGTGCCGTTTTGGCCGCCGCTCTTGCCATGCGCCAGGCTGAACGCCAGTCCCTGGTGGACGATGCCGGCCGTGCCAACCAGCAACTGGCGCTGTATGCCAACTCCCTGCACACCCTGATTGAACGTTACCGCGCCCTGCCCGCCGTACTGGCCCTGGATTCGGAAATGATCCGCGCCTTGCAAGGCCCGCTGGATCCGGCGACCCAGGACGTGCTCAACCACAAACTGGAACGCATCAACGGTGCCGCGCAGTCGTCGACCCTGGAGCTGATGGACCGCACCGGCCTGGCCGTGGCGGCCAGCAACTGGCGGTTGCCCAGTAGCTATGTCGGCCACAACTATGCGTTTCGCCCGTATTTCAGCCAGACCCGCAGCCAGGGCACCGGGCGCTTTTATGCGGTGGGGGTGACCACCGGGATTCCGGGGTATTTCCTGTCCAGCGCAGTGCTGGATGAGCAGGAGCAGTTTCTCGGCGCCATGGTGGTGAAACTGGAGTTCCCGGAACTGGAGCGCGAATGGGCCCAGGGCGACGACCTGCTATTGGTCAGCGATGCCCGGGGCATTGTGTTTATCGCCAATAAACCCGGATGGCGTTACCGCAACCTGCGCCCGCTGTCGGCCAACGATCTGGCCGAGCTCAAAGCCACGCGCCAATACGATAAAAAACAACTGCAGCCCCTGGACACCCAGACTTTGCAGCGCTTTGACGAAAACAGTCACTTGATGCGCGTCGCCGGGCCCGAAGGCAATGCCAACTACATCTGGGAATCCCTGCCTCTCAAAGCCGAAGGCTGGACCTTGCACCTGCTGCGCAAACCCCAGGTCGCCTTTGAAGACCAACGTAACGCCGGCCTCGCCGCCGCTGGCCTGTGGTTGACCCTGGTGTTCCTGGTGCTGTTCCTCAGCCAGCGCTGGCGCCTCGCCCGCTTGCGCCAGCGCAGCCGCGCAGAGCTTGAGAGCCTGGTGGAAGAACGCACCCGGGCCTTGCGCACCGCCCAGGATGGCCTGGTGCAGTCGGCCAAGCTGGCGGCGCTGGGACAGATGTCCGCGGCCCTGGCCCATGAAATCAACCAGCCACTGACTGCCCAGCGCATGCAACTGGCCACCTTGCGCCTGCTGCTCGACCACGGGCGTATCGACGACGCCTACCAGGCCCTGACGCCGTTGGACGACATGCTCACCCGCATGGCCGCCCTCACCGGCCATCTCAAGACCTTCGCCCGCAAAAGCCCCAGTGGCCTGCGCGAACGCCTGGACCTGGCGACCGTGGTCGACCAGTCCCTGCAGTTGCTCGACGCACGCCTGCGGGACGAAGCCATCGGCACCGTGCTCGACCTGACCCGCCCGGCCTGGGTGCGCGGCGATGCCATTCGCCTGGAACAAGTACTGATCAACCTGCTGCGCAATGCCCTGGACGCCATGGCCAACAAGCCACGCAAGCGCCTGGAAATCCGCCTGCATGCTGATCAACAACTGTGGCACCTGAGCGTCAGCGACAGCGGCGGTGGGATTGCCGAGGAACACCTGAACAATGTTTTCGACCCGTTTTTTACCACCAAGCCGGTGGGGGACGGGCTCGGACTTGGGCTGGCGGTGTCGTACGCTATCGTGCATGAACTGGGGGGGCGCCTGATTGCTGCCAACCAGGGGGACGGCGCCGTCTTCACCCTGATCCTGCCCATCGCGCTGGAGGCGCCAGACCTATGCTGAACGCGGTGATCGTGGTTGATGACGAGGCCAGTATCCGCACGGCCGTGGAACAGTGGCTGAGCCTCTCCGGGTTCGAGGTGCAGTTGTTCAGCCGTGCCGAGGACTGCTTGGCCAAACTGCCCAGGGATTTCCCCGGGGTGATTCTCAGCGACGTGCGCATGCCGGGCCTAAGCGGCCTGGAGCTGCTGGCCGAGGTGCAACGGCGCGATACCGATTTGCCAGTGATCCTGCTGACCGGCCATGGCGACGTGCCGATGGCCGTCGAAGCCATGCGCGACGGCGCCTACGACTTCCTCGAGAAACCCTTCAGCCCCGACGCCCTGCTCGCCAGCCTGCGCCGGGCCCTGGACAAACGCGGACTGATCCTGGAAAACCGCCGCCTGCACCAACAGGCCGATCATCGCGCCCAGTTGGAGTCAACCCTGTTGGGGGTGTCGCGCAGCCTGCAGAACCTGCGGCGCCAGGTGCTGGACTTGGCCGGTTTGCCGGTCAATGTGCTGATCCGCGGCGAGACCGGCAGCGGCAAGGAGCTGGTCGCCCGTTGCCTGCATGACTTCGGGCCCCGGGCAAAGAAGCCGTTTGTCGCGCTCAACTGTGCGGCGATTCCCGAGCAACTGTTTGAAGCCGAACTGTTCGGCCATGAAAGCGGCGCCTTCACCGGCGCCCAGGGCAAGCGCATCGGCAAGCTGGAGTACGCCAACGGCGGCACGTTGTTTCTCGACGAGATCGAAAGCATGCCCCTGGCCCAGCAGGTGAAGCTGCTGCGGGTGTTGCAGGAACAGAAACTGGAGCGTCTGGGTTCCAACCAGAGCATCAAGGTCGACCTGCGCATCATTGCGGCCACCAAGCCCGACCTATTGGACGAAGCCCGCGCCGGGCGTTTTCGTGAAGACCTGGCCTACCGCCTGACGGTGGCACAACTGCGCCTGCCACCGTTACGCGAACGCCGCGAAGATATCCCACTGCTGTTCGACCACTTTACCCAGATAGCCGCCGAACGCCTGGGCCGCGAGAGCGTGCCCCTCAACGGGCCGCAACTGGGGCAGTTGCTGAGCCATGACTGGCCGGGCAACGTGCGCGAACTGGCCAACGTCGCCGAACGCCAGGTGCTGGGCCTGGGCGAGCCGGAGCCGGAAGGTATCGAGGCCGGGCAATCCCTGGCGGCGCAGCAGGAGGCATTCGAGGCCCATTGCCTGAAAGCCGCGCTGACCCGGCATAAGGGCGATATCAAGGCGGTTCTGGCCGAACTGCAACTGCCACGGCGGACCTTCAATGAGAAGATGCAGCGCCATGGGCTGACCCGGGAAATGTTTCTGTCGATGGATTGAGGTCCCCCCGAGGGCCTCATCGCAGGCAAGCCAGCTCCCACACTTGAATGTATTCGCAAATCAGAATGTGGGAGCTGGCTTGCCTGCGATGAGGACGGCCGCCATAAGCGGATTTCCGCTCATCGACAAAAAATCATCAGCGACTTTCCGCTCAAAAAAATCCCCCAACCCTTCTAGATCGGGCCCTCACCTGCTTGGCACAGCTCCTGCTATAGGTCCAACCAGGCTGCGCTGACGCGCGCTCCACAAAAACAATGACATGAAGGATCCTTCAATGGATAACTCCAATTCCCTGCCTCTGGGGTCGGCGGCTGCGCCGGCGCAAGCACGCACCACCTCCAGCCGCATCAAGTCGATCTTCAGCGGATCGGTCGGCAATATGGTCGAGTGGTACGACTGGTACGTCTACGCTGCTTTCTCGCTGTACTTCGCCAAGGCCTTCTTCCCTAAAGGCGACACCACCGCCCAACTGCTCAACACCGCCGCGATCTTCGCCGTGGGCTTTTTGATGCGCCCGATTGGCGGCTGGCTGATGGGCCTCTACGCCGACCGCGCAGGCCGTAAAGCCGCGTTGATGGCGTCGGTGCTGCTGATGTGCTTCGGCTCGCTGATCATCGCCCTGAGCCCCGGTTATGAAACCATCGGTGTCGGCGCGCCGATCCTGCTGGTGTTCGCCCGCTTGCTGCAAGGCCTGTCGGTCGGTGGCGAATACGGCACCTCGGCCACCTACCTGAGTGAAATGGCGACCAAGGAACGTCGCGGCTTCTTCTCCAGCTTCCAGTACGTGACCCTGATCTCCGGCCAGCTCATCGCGCTGGCGGTGCTGATCGTGCTGCAACAGATCCTCACCACCGAAGAGCTGTATGCCTGGGGCTGGCGTATCCCGTTTGCCATCGGCGCACTGTGCGCAGTCGTAGCCCTGTACCTGCGACGCGGCATGGAAGAAACCGAGTCGTTCACCAAGAAGGAAAAAGCCAAGGAAAGCGCAATGCGCACCTTGATGCGCCACCCCAAGGAACTGATGACCGTGGTCGGCCTGACCATGGGCGGCACCCTGGCCTTCTACACCTACACCACCTACATGCAGAAGTACCTGGTGAACACTGTCGGCATGAGCATTTCCGACTCCACCACCATTTCTGCGGCCACGCTGTTCCTGTTCATGTGCCTGCAACCGATTGTCGGCGGCCTGTCGGACAAGGTCGGTCGCCGGCCGATCCTGATCGCCTTCGGCATCCTCGGCACCCTGTTCACCGTGCCGATCCTCACCACTCTGCACACCGTCCAGACCTGGTGGGGCGCGTTCTTCCTGATCATGGCGGCGCTGATCATCGTCAGCGGCTACACCTCGATCAACGCCGTGGTGAAGGCCGAGCTGTTCCCTACCGAAATCCGTGCACTGGGCGTCGGCCTGCCTTACGCACTGACCGTGTCGATCTTCGGCGGTACCGCTGAATACATCGCCCTGTGGTTCAAGAGCATCGGCATGGAAACCGGCTACTACTGGTACGTCACCGCGTGTATTGCCGTGTCGCTGCTGGTCTACATCACCATGAAAGACACCCGCAAGCATTCGCGGATCACCACGGACTAAGGGTTCGCCAGGTGTAGAAAAGGGGCCATGTCATGCAAATGATATGGCCCCTTTTTTCATCCCGTCACGACAGCCCTGCCAGTGGCGGACGGCTGTCCCTGCGCCGTACCTACCGGGCACCGGCGATCATCACCAGCAACCAGACGAGCAGGATCATCGACCGGGCGTGCAGACTGGCCGCAGGGCGGTAAAAAACAGGTGGTTGCTGGAGGAAAACTCCATGCGGCACCACCAATCCGATGGAAATCCTGCCCTTGGGCCTGCACTATTGCGCTTTTCCCCGCAGCAGGAACCCCCGTCCATGCCTGACGATATCCATTTCTACGAACCCGCCAACGGCCACGGCCTGCCCCATGACCCGTTCAACGCCATCGTCGGCCCACGCCCGATTGGCTGGATTTCGTCCCAGGACCGCGAAGGCCGCCTGAACCTGGCGCCCTACAGTTTTTTCAATGCCTTCAACTACATCCCGCCGATCATTGGTTTTTCCAGTGTCGGGCGTAAAGACAGCCTGAATAACATCGAACAGACCGGCGAATTTGTCTGGAACCTGGCCACGCGCCCGCTGGCCGAGCAGATGAACCAGAGCTGCGCCGCCGTGTCACCAGAGGTCAACGAGTTTGAATTGGCCGGGCTGACGCCAGTGGCCTCCAAAGTGATCGCTGTGCCGCGGGTCGGCGAAAGCCCGGTGTCGTTCGAGTGCAAGGTCACGCAGATCATTCAGCTGCAACGGGCCGACAAGGAACTGGTGCCCAGTTGGCTGGTGCTTGGCGAAGTGGTCGCGGTGCATATCGCCAAATGGTTGCTCAAGGATGGGGTGTACGACACTGCGGCGGCCGAGCCGATTCTGCGGGGCGGCGGCCCGGCGGATTATTTCCAGCTGGGGCCGGAAGCGCTGTTCAAGATGTACCGCCCAGGGGCTAACAAACCCTGATTGGATCGAATGCAATTAAAAATGTGGGAGCGGCTTGTGTGGGAGCGGGCTTGCTCGCGAAAGCGTCGTGTCAGCCAGCCAATTTGGAACTGATCCACCGCTTTCGCGAGCAAGCCCGCTCCCACACAAACCCCGCGCCCACCGTTGGGTCGGTGGTGTTCTTTAGTTTGTTGCGGTTGCCCAGGCCAGTTGGCCCTCTTCGTCGATATCGCTCAAGCGCTCCAGTTGCTGGGCCGCCGCATCGTCGGCGTCGTCGGCAGTCTTGAACAGTTGGCCATCGAGGATCTTGTGAAAGCGCGGTGCGCTCATGCCGTCCAGTGCCTTGACGGCAATGGCGGCGCTATAGCCGCCCTGGTCTTCGCGCACTAGGGCGGAAACAGCTTCGTGGTGGGCAAATTCTTTACGTGCCATGTTGCAGGTCCTGGCCAATGGAAAGTCGGCCATTCTAAACCCTAACCGGCCAGTTGCAGGTACTCGCCATAAGCCTTGTCGGCGCAGGCGTCAGTGAAGGTCTGGAAGTCCATGCTGCGCACGACCCTGTCGTTCAACAACTCGGTAAACAGCACCAGCGCCGGCGAGCTGAAGTAGGCACTCATGGCCTGTTCGCTGCTCCAGAAACCTGAAACCAGCCAGACATCGGGGTCAACCTGGGAATGCTGCAACGAGAATTGCAGGCAACCCTGAGCCTGACGGCCCGGTTCGATCAAACTGCTCAAGCGTGCACCCAGTTCGGTGCTGCACCCGCTGCGGGCGCGGATGAAGGCCAGATGGCTCGCGGGAATGGGGGTGGACATGTTCGACTCTCCCGTTGAGAAGTGATGCTCGGCAAGCACTGTGAGGGCGTGTTGCCACACAATCAAAGATACGGGCGCAGGCCCCTGCGCGGTTAGTCGATTCCTGCCGGCTTATTGCACAATCCTGCCAGAAGCGTAGACACCCGGTTCGGCCCCAGGCTTTATTGCAGGGACAAGCGCCTTGTTTCAGGCAGATGACAGGCCGGGGGGCTTGCCTGATTCCAGACGCGCCGCAGGATCAGGCAAGGATTGTGCAGAATCGACATAACACGGCTTGCAGCGCCACCGCTAAGCTGTGCCCATCAAAGAAGCATGCAGAGGACGCTCCATGTCGTCGCCCGAACAGCAGTCCATTCCCCTCGATGCCGAGATGGAAAAACAGCGCGCCGAACTGGCCAGCATTGTGCACCGGCACACTTGGGAGGACGGTTCCTACGGCACCGCGATCACTTCGCTCTACCTGAACCGCCACAATACGCCGCGCGACTTCATGCCGGTGCTGGTGGAACCTGCCCTGTGCATCCTCGCCAACGGCAGCAAGGAAGTGCGCCTGGCCGACGAAATCTTTGCCTACGACCCCCTCAACTACCTGGTGTTCTCGGTCGCGATGCCGGTGGCCGGGCGAGTCATCGACGCCACGGTCGAAGACCCCAACCTGTCGGTGCGCATCAATATCGACCCGGCGCAACTGACCGCCCTGATTGCCGAAGCCGGCCCGATGGGGGTGCCCACGCGCCCGACCGCGCGCGGTATGTATGTCGACCGGATCGACACCCAGTTGCTCGACGCCGTCTTGCGCCTGGCACGCCTGCTGGATACGCCCAAAGATATCGCGATGTTGGCGCCGTTGATCAATCGCGAAATCCTCTACCGCTTGCTGCGTGGGCCACAGGGCTATCGCCTGTACGAAATTGCCGTGGCCAATAGCCAGAGCCATCGGGTCAGCCGCGCAATCACCTGGCTGAACGGCAACTACGAACAACCGCTACGCATTGATGACCTGGCCAAGGAAGTGAATCTCAGCGTGTCGACCCTGCACCACCGCTTCAAGGCCATCACGGCCATGAGTCCGTTGCAGTACCAGAAGCAACTGCGCTTGCAGGAAGCGCGGCGCCTGATGATCGCCGAAGGCCTGGAAGCCTCGGCGGCGGGGTATCGGGTGGGGTATGAGAGCCCGTCGCAGTTCAGCCGGGAATACAGCCGATTGTTTGGGGCGCCGCCGCTTAGAGATTTGGCCAGGTTGCGCCAGAGCCTCTGACCTACTGCGGACCGCTGTGGGAGCTGGCTTGCCTGCGATGGCGGTGGGTCAGATGTACCGCTATCGCAGGCAAGCCCGCTCCCACATAGGCTCGGCAGCGCTACTTAGTCCGGGGTGCGGGGCAGTTGCAAGGTCACCCGCAGGCCACCTTCGCGCAAATTCTGCAAACTCACTTCGCCGCCATGGCTATGGGCGATATTGCGTGCAATCCCCAGCCCCAGGCCATAGCCCTGCTGCTGCCCGGCCAGGCGAAAGTGCGGTTCGAAGACCTGCTCCAGACGCTGCTCCGGTACACCGGGCCCCTCGTCATCCACATGCAGGATGAACTGCGCACCATCGTCCTCGATACGCAGATGGGCGTTCTGCCCGTACTTCAAGGCGTTGTCGATCAGGTTGCCAATGCAGCGCTTGAGCGCCAGCGGCTTGCCCGGATAGGCCGTCAACGCCCGGCCGTGCTGGGTCACCCGGCCATTGCCGTTGGGCGCCAGATACGGCTCCACCAGGCAGTCGAGCACATGGTTGAGGTCCACCGGCTCGATGTTCTCGTGGATGTCCGTGTCCTTGACGCACTGCAACGCGCCCTTGACCAGCAGTTCCAGCTCATCCAGGTCACGGCCGAACTTGGCTTGCAGCTTTTCGTCTTCCAGCAGTTCCACCCGCAGCCGCAGGCGTGTGATTGGTGTGCGCAAGTCGTGGGAAATTGCGCTGAACAACTGGCTGCGTTCGGTCAGGTAGCGGCTGATCCGCTCGCGCATGGCATTGAACGCGCGGCCTACCTCCACCACTTCGCTGCCGCCGCCTTCGGCCACCGGCTCCACGTCGGCGCCCAGGGACAGGTCCCGCGCCGCCCGCGCCAGGCGCTTGAGCGGCCGGCTTTGCCAGTGCACCAGCAAGCCGATAAACAGCAACAGAAAGCCGCTGGTCAGCACGATAAACCACACTTGCTGGGACGGCAGGCCCTGTTCTTCGAGGCTGGTGTAGGGCTCGGGCAGCAACGAGGCGATATACAGCCATTCGCCGGCGCCCAATTCGATCTGCGTCACCAGTACCGGCGGGTTGACCGGCTCCAGGGTCAGCGCGTAATGCGCCCAGGAACGTGGCAGCTCATCGAGTTTCAGGCCGGCATTGAAGATGCGCAGGTCTTCGGCACTGACAAACTCCACCGAAAAATGCACATCACTGCCCAGGGTCTGGCGCAGCACTTCGTCCACCGCGCCGAGCACCGCCTGTTTGCGCGGGGTTTGCGGCAAGATCTGCATATCCAGCGGCTTGTCGTTGAGCGTCACCACAAAGCGCGTGCCGCCCATGCTGCGCAACTGGTCGAGCACCAGCGGGCGATAAGCCACCGGCAGGGAACGGAAATAGCTGACGCTGGCGGTCATCGAATGGGCCAGGCTGCGGGCGCTGGTGACCAGGCCCTCAAGCTGGGTGGCGCGCAGCTGCGAGACCCAGATCACGCTGGATAAAGCCTGGGCGAACAGCACCGCCAACAGGGTCAGCAGCAGCATGCGCCCCAACAAGGAACGCGGGACCGGAATGCGCCGGCGCTCAGTGGGCATTGCTGGCAACCACACTGGCCGCCAGTTGGTAACCGCTGCCGCGCACGGTGCGGATCAGCCGTGGCGGTTTCTCGGTGTCGCGCAGGCGTTGTCGCAGGCGGCTGACGGCCATATCGACAATGCGGTCCAGGGGCATCAGGTCACGGCCACGGGTGGCATTGCCAATGGTGTCGCGATCAAGGATTTGCTGCGGGTGATCGAGGAACAGTTTGAGCAGGGCGAAGTCGGCGCCGGAGAGGATGACTTCCTCGCCATCAACGTGAAACAAGCGATGGCTGATCATGTCCAGCCGCCACTCATCAAACACCAGCACATCGCCACCGCTGCGCTCCTGGCCAAACTGGCAGCGGCGCAACAGGGCCTTGATGCGTGCCTGCAGCTCACGGGGGCTGAAGGGTTTACCGATGTAATCGTCGGCGCCCAGCTCCAGGCCGATGACCCGGTCGGCCTCGTCGGAACTGGCGGTGAGCATGATGATCGGCACCTGGGCCTGGCGCGGGTGCTGACGTACCCAGCGGCAGAGGCTGAAGCCGTCTTCGTCGGGCAGCATGACGTCGAGGATCACCAGGTCGCACGGGGCTTCGTCCATGGCTTGGCGAAACCCTGCGCCATTGGGCACGCCCCGCACCTGGAAGCCGGCGCGACTGAGGTAGGTTTGCAGCAACTCGCGGATTTCCTCGTCGTCATCGACGAGAAGAATGGATTTACTGATTACGCTCACGGGGGCCTCCTTGTTGTTATGGGGTGCTCTCTAGGGCCTCTTCGCGGGCAAGCCCACTCCCACATTTTGATTTGTGAACACAATCAAATGTGGGAGTGGGCTTGCCCGCGATGGGGCCATCACTGCCTACGCAAATGCCTGCTCCAACGCCACACCCGCCCCGGTCAACCCGGAATACGGCGCCGTCACCAACCACACCGGGATCCCTTTGAAGTAGTCGCTCATGCAACCTTTGTCCGCAAAGCTCTTGGCAAAGCCACTGTTGATAAAGAACTCGGCAAACCGCGGGATCACCCCGCCCACGATATACACCCCACCCCGGGCGCCGGTGGTCAGCACGTTATTGCCGGCCACGCGGCCCAGCCAGATGCTGAACTGGTCGAGGACCTCCATCGCCACCGGATCGCCAGCCAACCCTGCCGCAGTAATCGCCTCCGGGGTTTCCAATATCGCCGGATGGCCGTCCACCGCGCAGATCGCCCGGTACAGGCGTGGCAGACCGCTACCGCTCAGGGCGGTCTCGGCGCTGACATGCCCGATCTCGTTGTAGATGTGCTGCCACAACTGGGTTTCCCGTGGGCTGCTCAGGGGCAGGTCGACATGCCCGCCCTCGCCCGGCAACGCGGCCCAGCGACCGGCGCCCAGGTCCAGCAAGGTGCCCACGCCCAGCCCTGTGCCTGGGCCGATCACCACGGCCGGGCGCCACGGCTCCGGGGTGCCGGCGCAGACCACGCGGTACTCATCGGGTTGCAGGCGGGTCATGCCCAGGGCCATGGCCGAGAAGTCATTGACCAGCAGCAGCTCGTCCACTTGCAGGGCCTTGCAGAACGCGGTCTTGCTCAGGCGCCAATGGTTGTTGGTGAACTTGAACTCATCACCACTTACCGGCCCGGCCACCGACAGGCACACCGCGCCGATGGAACCCGGCGCCAGGCCTTCCTCGGCGAGGTAGACCTTGATCGCCTCTTCAGGGCTGGCGTGATCCGCCGTGGCCAGCACCCGGATCGAATGCAGTGCCTGGTCCCGCCATAACGCAAACCGGGCGTTGGTACCGCCGATGTCACCAACCAGCGCAAGTTTCACTTAAGTGTCTCCAGGGCAGAGGTAAAGGCGCTGGCGCCCTGCTCTGCGGAGCTTGCGGCCAGGCGCATAAATGCAAACAGCTCGCGACCGGCCCCCACGTTATTGCCCAACAGGCCCGTGGCAGGCGCGCGCGCTGCAAATTCTTCGGCGTCCACCTTAAGCTCGAGGGTGCCTTTGACGCCATCGACGCGAATGATATCGCCATCCTTGACCCGCGCCAGCGCCCCACCGCACTGGGCTTCGGGGCTGACGTGAATCGCGGCGGGAATCTTACCCGAGGCGCCGGACATGCGCCCGTCTGTCACCAATGCGACTTTGAAACCCCGGTCCTGCAACACACCAAGGAACGGCGTCATCTTGTGCAATTCCGGCATGCCATTGGAGCGCGGGCCCTGGAAGCGCATGACCGCGACAAAATCCTTCTCCAACTGGCCGGCCTTGAACGCGTCCGCCAGGTCCTGCTGGTCCTGGAACACCACGGCCGGCGCTTCGACGATTTGATGCTCGAGGGCCACGGCCGAGACTTTCATCACCCCACGGCCGAGGTTGCCTTCCATCACTCGCAAGCCACCCTCCGGGGAGAAGGCACGGGCCACCGGGCGCAGGATGCTTTCGTCGAGGCTTTCGATCGGGCCTTCACGCCAGACCAGTTCGCCATCCACCAGGAATGGCTCCTGGGTGTAGCGGCTCAGGCCATGGCCGGCCACGGTGTTGACGTCTTCGTGGAGCAGGCCGGCTTCCAGCAACTCGCGGATCAGGAACGACATGCCGCCCGCCGCCTGGAAGTGGTTGATATCAGCTTTACCGTTCGGGTACACGTGGGACAGGGTCGGCACCACCTCCGAGAGGTCGGCCATGTCCTGCCAGGTGAGGATGATGCCCGCGGCCATGGCGATGGCCGGCATATGCAGGGTGTGGTTGGTCGAGCCGCCGGTGGCGTTGAGAGCGACGATGGAGTTGACCAGGGACTTTTCGTCGACGATCTCGCCGATCGGTGTGAAGTTGCCATTGGCCTTGGTCAGGCGCGTGACCTGGTGCGCGGCCTCGCGGGTCAGTGCATCGCGCAGCGGTGTGTACGGGTTGACGAACGAAGCGCCGGGCAAGTGCAGGCCCATCACTTCCATCAGCAACTGGTTGGTGTTGGCGGTGCCGTAGAAGGTGCAGGTGCCGGGGCTGTGGTAGGACTTCATCTCCGATTCCAGCAGTTCTTCGCGGCTGGCCTTGCCTTCGGCATAGCGCTGGCGCACATCGGCCTTCTGTTTGTTGGAGATCCCCGAGGGCATCGGCCCGCCGGGCACGAAGATCATCGGCAGATGGCCATAACGCAGGGCGCCCATCATCAGGCCCGGGACGATCTTGTCGCAGATCCCCAGCATCAGCGCGGCGTCGAACATGTTATGGGACAGCGCTACCGCCGTGGACATGGCAATCACTTCGCGGCTGAGCAGGCTCAGTTCCATGCCCGGCTCGCCCTGGGTCACACCGTCGCACATGGCCGGGGTGCCGCCGGCGAACTGGCCGACCGAGCCGACTTCGCGCAGGGCTTTTTTGATCTGTTCCGGGAAATGTTCGTACGGCTGGTGCGCCGAGAGCATGTCGTTATATGACGAAACAATTGCCACGTTGGCGGCATTCATCATCCGCAGGCTGTTTTTATCTTCAGTGCCGCACCCGGCCACGCCGTGGGCAAAGTTGGCGCATTGCAGCTTGCCGCGCATCGGCCCGTCGCTGGCCGCGCCGCGAATCAGCGCAAGGTACGCCTCACGGGTTGCCCGGCTGCGGGCGATAAGGCGTTCGGTGACCTCAAGTACGCGGGGATGCATGTGTAGAACTCCAGGCTAACGGATGTGGCGACCTGAGTGTCTATGCTGATCAAACGCCCACCGCTCATGGGATGGCAGGGAGTCGTTTGGATCATCGGACCAGTTGATTCAGGTCACTCGTTGTAGATTGAACAAAATATTGCCACTAAAAAGGCTTGTTTTCTATTTTTATGCGAATAATCTTGTAATTCTTACAACAAATCGACGACAGGCGCTTTCAAATGACTCTTCGGATTGCAATCAATGGTTTTGGCCGTATTGGCCGCAACGTCCTGCGCGCACTTTATACCCAAGGTTACCGCCAGGATTTGCAGATCGTCGCCATCAATGATCTGGGCGACAGTTCGATCAATGCCCACCTGCTCAAATACGACACCGTCCATGGCACTTTCGATGCAGAGGTTGCTCACGATCAGGAAAGCCTGACCGTCAATGGCGACCGGATCGCCGTGAGTGCCATTCGCAACCCCGCCGACCTGCCGTGGGCGGCGCACAAGATCGACGTGGTGTTCGAATGCACCGGTCTGTTCACCGACCGTGACAAGGCCGCGGCCCATATTAGCGCCGGCGCGCGCAAGGTCATTATCTCGGCCCCGGCCAAGGGCGCGGATGCCACCGTGGTCTACGGGGTCAACCATGACATCTTGCGTCAATCCCACCAGATCATCTCCAACGCCTCCTGCACTACCAACTGCCTGGCGCCGGTGGCCCAGGTGCTGCACCGCGAATTGGGTATCGAAAGCGGCCTGATGACCACCATCCACGCCTACACCAATGACCAGAACCTGACCGACGTCTACCACACCGACCCGTACCGCGCCCGCTCGGCCACGCAGAACATGATCCCGAGCAAGACCGGTGCAGCCGAAGCGGTGGGCCTGGTCCTGCCGGAACTGGCGGGCAAGCTGACGGGCATGGCGGTGCGCGTGCCGGTGATCAACGTGTCGCTGGTGGACCTGACCGTGCAACTGAAAAAAGAAGCCACGGCCGATGAGGTCAACGCGCTGCTCAAAGAAGCCAGCCAACACTCGAAAATCCTCGGCTACAACACCCTGCCGCTGGTTTCCAGTGACTTCAACCATAACCCGCTGTCGTCGATCTTCGACGCCAACCACACCAAGTCCAGCGGCAAGCTGCTCAAGGTACTGGCGTGGTACGACAACGAATGGGGCTTCTCCAACCGTATGCTGGATAACTGCCTGGCGCTGTGTAACGCCGAGTAACCCCCCCTGTGGGAGCGGGCTTGCTCGCGAATGCGGTGGGTCAGTCAATACATTCATTACTGACCCACCGCATTCGCGAGCAAGCCCGCTCCCACATTTGTCTTGCGTGGGTTCAGAGAAATAGCCACTTGCCATTTGCGTTGATGATAAGCATTATCATTAACTGCCAATTGGTCCGGTATCACTGTGAGCCTATCTCGCTTCAATCAAGTCTTCCTCACCCAACGGGTGGTGCTACTGCGCACCTTGCAGCGGATGGTGAATAACCACAGCACCGCCGAGGACCTGTTGCAGGAAACCTACCTGCGCGTCACCCGGGCGCTCAGCGAGCGACCGATTGATCACCTCGAACCTTTCGTGTTCCAGACCGCACGCAACCTGGCCCTCGACCATCTGCGCGCGCGTCGGATCCAGTCCCGCACCCTGCAGGAAGATGTCCCATTGGATGTCCTGCAAAGCGTCGCCTCCCCGGTCACGACGCCCGAAGATGCCGCCCACGCCGAGCAATTGCTGGAGCACCTGAGTGTCAGCCTCGGACAGTTGAGCGCCCGCCAGCAGCAGATCTTTATCCTCAGCCGCCTGCACGGCTGCAGCTATCAGGAGATTGCCGACCAGTTGCAGGTGTCCTTGAGCACCGTGCAAAAGGAACTGAAATTGATCATGGCCATCTGCATAGGTGTGGCCGAACGACTCGATCACCCTTAAGCTTTGTCGGGACAAGCCGACAGAAATGTCGCAAAAATACGCAAGACACTGAATAAAACGTGGCGAAGACCCGAGGAACACCGTGACGGACCCGAACAAACTGCACCCCCATGAGCTGGCTCATGAGGTGTTGCAACATGCGGCCATGGACCAAGCCCTCGACTGGCTGATCGCTTTGCAATGCCCGCAGCCAGGCCAGCAGGCCGAGTTCCAGGCCTGGCTCGCCGCCGACCCGAGTCACGCCCAAGCCTTCGCCAAAGCCCAGGCCGCCTGGGGCGGTGCGCCGGTACACAGCGCCGCCGTGGCCCTCAATGCACCGCGCAAGCCCAGCGCCTGGCGGCGCATCAAGCCGCACTGGAAGCCCTTGGCCACGGCGGCGGTGTTGCTGCTCGGGCTGTTCAGCTTCAGCAACCTGCCGGTGCGCCTGCAGGCCGACCATTTGACCGTGGTCGGCGAGCGCCAGCGCCTGCAGCTGGATGACGGCTCCAAGGTGCTGCTCAATACCAATTCGGCGTTTTCCAGCACCATCGACGAACATCAGCGCATCGCCCGCCTGTACCAGGGCGAGGCGTTTTTCGAAGTCGCGGCCAACCGTGGCCTGCCCCTGCAAATCGACGCCGGCCCAGTGCGCGCCAGTGTCAGCGATACGGCATTCGCTGTGCGTTATCTCAACGGTGAGGCCCAGGTTCAGGTGCAACGCGGAGACGTTGACCTGAGTACCCCCTTCGGCAACAACCGGGTGCGCCTGAGTGCCGGCGAAAGCATCCGCGTCGGCCCCAAGGGCTTCGGCCAACCCTCCAAGCTCGATGCGACCAAGGAGCTGGCGTGGGTCCAGGGCCGACTGGTCTTTGAAAACTGCCCGATGAGTGAAGTGCTGGCAGAGCTGCGGCGCTATTACCCGGGCTGGATCGTCAACACCAACGAGCAACTGGCCAGCGTCGCGGTGACCGGTAATTACCGCCTGGACCAGCCCCTGGACGTGGTGCGCTCCCTGGCGCATATCACCTCGGCCAGGCTCTCGGAGTTCCCCGCGCTAGTCATTCTCAATTGAGAATAATTATTTTTACTCGATAACCTCTGCTGGTACGTCTCGTCTTAGCCAATGCAACTGATTCCTATTTGATTCAGGCTCGCAACTATAAGACTCGTACCTCGGAGCGCTCTCGATGTCCTCTCGTTTCAACCGCCGGTCCTCTTCGCCCACGCTTTGCCTGCTGGCCGCCGCGATCCTGTTGGCAGGCAGCCCGGTCCTGACGGCCACTGCCGCCGAACCCGCTGCGCGCAGCCACGCCAATTACACCTTCAGCATCGAGCAGCAATCCCTGGTGTCGGCGCTCAACGCCTTTACCGCCGTCACCGGCTGGCAGATCGGCCTGCCCGCCGAACTGGGCCAAGGGGTTTCCTCCCCCGGCGCACGGGGCTCACTGACACCGGAAAAGGCCCTGGATCGGCTGTTGGTGGGGACCAACCTGAACTACCGCAAACTGGGTAACAACAACATCGTCCTGGAAAAGCGCACGGCGGGCAGTGCTATCACCCTGCAGCAAATGACCATCAGCGCCACCCGTCAGGAACAAGCGGTAGACAGCGTGCCCAGCACCGTCACCGTGCATGGGCGCGAGGAGCTGGACCGCCAGAACGTCAACACCATCCGCGAACTGGTGCGCTACGAACCGGGCGTCTCGGTCGGTGGCGCGGGCACCCGCTCCGGTAACTCCGGCTACAACATTCGCGGGATCGACGGCGACCGCATCCTCACCCAGGTCGACGGTGTAGAGGTGCCGGACAACTTCTTCAACGGCCCGTACGCCAAGACCCGGCGCAACTATGTCGACCCGGAAATCGTCAAGCGCGTGGAAATCATCCGTGGCCCGGCCTCGGCCCTGTACGGCAGCAGCGCCATCGGCGGCGCCGTCAGCTACTTCACCCTCGATCCGGATGACATCATCAAGCCCGGCCAGGATGTGGGCGCGCGGCTGAAGACCGGCTACAGCTCGGCGGACGAAAGCTGGCTGACCTCCGGCACCGTCGCCGGCCGGGTGCAGGACTTCGACGGTTTGCTGCACCTGAGCCAGCGCAACGGCCACGAGATGGAGTCTCATAACGGCAACAACGCCACCGGCCTGGCCCGCACCGGCGCCAACCCGGAAGACGTGCGCACCACCAACGTGCTGGCCAAGCTGGGCTGGAACTACGGCGAAGACAACCGCCTGGGCCTGACCTACGAGAAGTACAAGGACGACCGCGACATCAACCAGAAAAGTGCGGTAGGCGGGATCTTCCTCGAGGGCCAGGGCACGAACATGTACCGTGACCGCCGCGGTAACGACACCATCACCCGCGAACGCTTTGGCCTGGAGAACAAGTTTTCACTCGACTCGCCGATTGCCGATCACATCAAGACCAGCCTCAACTACCAGATCGCCAAGACCGACCAGGCCACCAGCGAAATCTATCAGGCCGGCCGCCGCGTGCTGCGTACCCGCGACACCCTCTACGAAGAAAAGCAGTGGGTGTTCGACGCGCAGTTGGACAAGGCCTTCGTCATCGGCGTTACCGATCACCTGCTGACCTACGGCACCACGATCAAGCAGCAGAAAGTCACCGGTTCGCGCGAAGGTGCGGCGACCTGCCTGGCTGTAGGCGCGGGCTGCACTGCCATCGGCGCACCGAGCCCAACCCCTGCCGACAGCGTGAAAAAAGCCAGCGATTTCCCCGATCCGACCATCAACAGCTACGCGCTGTTTGCCCAGGATCAGATCAGCTGGAATGACTGGACCTTCCTGCCCAGCCTGCGCTACGACTACATCCAGCTCAAACCCAAACTGACCGAAGCGTTCCTCAATACCACCGACCCGGACCGCAAGTACCCCCACGACGACTCGAACAAAACCTGGCATCGCTTCTCGCCAAAACTGGGCGTGACCTACGCACTGACCGAGCAGTACACCTGGTTTGGCCAGTACGCCGAAGGTTTCCGCACGCCATCAGCCAAAGCGCTGTATGGCCGTTTTGAAAACCTGGAAGAAAACTATGTCGTCGAGCCCAACTCGAACCTCAAGCCGGAAACCAGCAAAAGCTACGAAACCGGAATCCGTGGCAACTTCGACTCAGGCAATTTCGACGTCGCAGTGTTCTATAACAAGTACCGTGACTTCATTGACGAGGACAACGCCGCGCTGAGCCCAACCGGTACCATCTTCCAGCCCGGCAATATCAAGCGCGCCACCATCAAGGGCATGGAGGTCAAAGGGCGCCTGAACCTGGACGCCTTCGGTGCACCGCAAGGCCTGTACAGCAAAGGCGCGATTGCCTACGCCCACGGCCGCAACGATGAAACCGGCCAGCCGCTGAACAGCGTCAACCCGCTCAAGGGTGTATTCGGCCTGGGCTACGACCAGGACACCTACGGTGCGCTGGTCAGTTGGACCCTGGTCAAGAAACAGAACCGGGTGGACAGCGCCACGTTCTTTACCCCGACCGGCATCAAGGCCAACGGCCCGTTCAAGACCCCGGGCTTTGGCATCGTCGACCTGACCGGCTTCTACAAAGTCACCGACGAGCTGACCGTCAACGGCGGCCTGTACAACCTGACCGACAAGAAATACTGGAACTGGGATGACGTGCGCAGCTACGACGGCGTGGGCGAAGCCGGCGTGACCTCGCCGGCCAGCCTGGACCGCCTGACCCAGCCAGGGCGTAACTTTGCGATCAACCTGATCTGGGACATCTGACCCACGCCCCCCCGCCTCGCCGGCTTTATCGCCGGCCGGGTGAGGATTTTTTACTGTGACGCGTCTTCTTGTTCGTCTAGTAATAACAGCCTGGCAACAAGGCGCTTTTCCTTCTCAAGGACATCCAATGACCGCTTCCACCACCACAGAACGCGCAAGCCTGCGCTCCCAGCGCCTGAACCAGATCACCCACGAGCCACACACCAAGCTCGACGCCCTGGTCAAGGCTCACGCCCCGTTTGAAACCCAGGCCAACTTCGCCCGTTTCGTGGTCGCGCAGTACCTGTTCCAGTCGGAACTGGTGGCGCTGTACAACGATCCCGAGCTGATCAAGCTGGTGCCCGACCTGGCCGAGCGCTGCCGCGCCGACGCCGCCAAGCTGGACCTGGCCGACCTGGAAACCGAAGTGCCTGCCCCCGTGGCCGGTGCCGTGCAGAACCCGAGCAAGGCCGAGGCCCTGGGCTGGCTGTTCGTCTCCGAAGGCTCCAAGCTGGGCGCGGCATTCCTGATCAAACGTGCCGTTGGCCTGGGCCTGAGCGAAACCTTCGGGGCCCGCCACCTCGGCGAGCCGGCCGGTGGCCGTGCCGAAGGTTGGAAGCGCTTCACCCGCACCCTCGATAGCCTGGAGCTGAGCGCCGAAGAAGAAGCGGCGGCGGAAAAAGGTGCAGTGGATGCCTTTGTACGCTTCACCGTGTTGCTGGAACAGGCGTACGCTAGCGCCCCAGAACTGGCCTGACCCGCTGCTGGCATGTCATGAATGTGGGAGCTGGCTTGCCTGCGATAGCATCGCCTCGGTCTAACTGATACACCGAAGCGTCCGCATCGCAGGCAAGCCAGCCCCCACATGTTGATCGCGCTCCATTTGCAGATTTTTCGAAACCCAGACAAATCGTACCTATGACAGCCCCCGCCCCCTCCTCCTCCAAGCTCGCCCGAATCCTGTTCGGCCTGCTGGCCTATGTCAGCCTGGGGATCGGCTTGATCGCAATTGTCATACCGGGCCTGCCCACCACCGAATTCATCCTGCTGGCCGCTTGGGCTGCCACCAAGAGCTCGCCGCGCCTGAGCGCGTGGCTGGAAAACCACCGGCTGTTCGGGCCGATCCTGTTCAACTGGCGCAACGGCAAGATCATCGCGCGCCGGGCCAAGGTCAGCGCCACCGTGAGCATGCTGCTGTGTGCCGGCCTGATGCTGGTGATGCTCGATCACGGGTGGCCGATCTACCTGGCGATCGCCGGCATGAGCCTGGGCAACCTGTGGATCTGGTCACGCCCCGAACGCCTGGCGCGAACCCCCGCCTGAGCGCCCTACCGCTCATCGCCTGTTCCTCATGAATTACCCGTCGGTGCCGATGTTCCGGGCATAGCGCCGAATGGACTTGGCCGTTGCCCTGCTTGCACACCAACAAGTCCAATCGCGAGTAAGCCCATGTTCGACACCCTCTCCATCCGCTTGAAAATCGTGCTGCTCTCCGGCCTCTGCCTGTTGGGGGTGATTGCGCTGATCGTCAGCCTGAACATCTACCAGACCAACCAGAACGACCAACTGGTCAGCGCCTCAAGTTCGCAGATGCTCACCACCAGCGTGGAAAACCTGCTCCAGGCCAAGGCCGCCGAGCAGGCGGTGCAAGTACAGAAAGCCTTCGGCGAGAGCCTGTTGGTGGTCACCGCACTCGCCGATCAGGTCAAGGACTTGCGCAACATGGCCGCCAAGCGTTCGCTGGAAGCAGGGGCCGTGCGCGAGGAGCTCAATCAGCAGATCAAGACCGCCTTCGAGCGCAACACCAAGGTACTGGGGATCTGGTTGTCGTTTGAACCCAACGGCCTGGATGGCAAGGACAGCGAATTTATCGACGACAAGCTGCGCGCCTCCAACGAAGCCGGGCGTTTCTCCAGCTATTGGAGCCGGGCCGGCGGTGAAGGCCTGAACACGATCATGGTGGAAGCGGACCTGACCAAGACCACCCTCAATCTCAGCGGCACGCCCTACAACATCTGGTACACCTGCCCACGGGATACCCGCAGCGTTTGCCTGTTGGACCCGTACGCCGACGAAGTGGCCGGCAAGTCGATGCTGATGACCACCATCTCCCTGCCGCTGCTGGCCGACGGCAAGGTGATTGGGGTGATCGGCATCGACATTGCCCTGGACGCCCTGCAAGCGGCGGCCAATACCGCGCAAAAAGAGCTGTTCGACGGCGCCGGGATCATGGAAATCCTCTCCAGCAGTGGCCTGATCGCCGGCTACAGTGGCGAGCCGGACAAGGTCGGCAAGAGCATCGTCGATATGCTTGGCGGCGAAGGCAAAGAGATCGTGCAACTACTGGCCAGTGAAACGCGCAAGGTCCGCGAGCAAAACGACACGATCCGCGCGGTATATCCGCTCAAGCCGATTGCCGGTGCCAAGCCCTGGGGCGTGTTGATTTCGCTGCCCAAGGACGTGCTGCTGGCTGATTCGGTCAAGTTGCAAGGCGTGCTCGACGACGCCCAGGCCCGCGGCACACTCCAGGCGTTGCTGGTGGGCGCCGTGGCTGGCCTGCTGGGCCTGCTGCTGATATGGCTGACCGCGACGGGTGTGACTCGCCCGATCAACAGCGTGGCGGCGATGCTCAAGGATATTGCCAGCGGCGACGGCGACCTGACCCAGCGCCTGACTTACACGAAAAAAGACGAACTGGGGGAGCTGGTCAGTTGGTTCAATCGCTTCCTCGACAAGCTGCAGCCGACCATCGCCCAGATCAAGCAGAGCATCACTGAAGCCCGTGGCACTGCGGATCAGTCCTCGGAAATCGCGCGTCAGACCAGCGAAGGCATGCAGGTGCAATTTCGCGAGATCGACCAGGTGGCCACCGCCTCCAACGAGATGAGCGCCACCGCCCATGAGGTGGCCAACAGTGCCTCAAATGCGGCCAGTGCAGCACGCGGCGCCGATCAATCGGCCCGTGAAGGCATGGCGATTATCGAGCGCAGTACCCGCGATATCACCACCCTCGCCGAAGAAGTCAGCAAGGCAGTGACCGAGGTCGAAGCCCTGGCGGTCAACAGTGAGCAGATCGGCTCGGTGCTGGAGGTGATCCGCAGCATTGCCGAGCAGACCAACCTGCTGGCGCTCAACGCGGCGATTGAAGCGGCACGCGCCGGGGAAAGCGGACGGGGTTTTGCGGTAGTGGCAGACGAAGTGCGCAACCTGGCGCGACGCACCCAGGACTCAGTGGAAGAAATCCGCCTGGTCATCGAACGTATCCAGAGCGCTACCCGTGGGGTAGTGACCACCATGCATTCGAGCCAGAGCCAGGCGCAGAACAACGCCGGGCAGATCCAGCAGGCGGTCCAGGCCCTGGGCAAGATCAGCGATGCGGTGACGGTGATCAGCGACATGAACCTGCAAATCGCCAGCGCTGCCGAAGAACAGAGCGCCGTGGCCGAAGAGGTCAACCGCAACGTTTCAGCGATCCGTACCGTGACCGAGACCTTGACCGGTCAGGCCACTGAATCGGCGGCGATCAGCAGCCAGTTGAATGCATTGGCCAACCAGCAGATGAAACTGATGGATCAGTTCCGGGTGTAGACCCAGGTCCGGAAAACGATGAAATACCCCATGTGGGAGCGGGCTTGCTCGCGATAGCGGTGGACCCGTCAATAAATCCGGCGACTGACACTGCGCTATCGCGGGCAGGCCCGCTCCCACATAAAGCACCAGCAGATTTGCGGTGAGTCAGACACCGGTCCAGGCGCTGACAAACGCCGTGATGTCTTCTTTCGCCGCCGTCCGCGGCGGGTTTTGCGCAGTGCCCAAATAAAGGAAGCCAATCACTTCCTCACCCGCACTCAACCCCAACCCCTTGGCCACATGCGCCGAATACGACAAATCCCCGGTCCGCCACACCGCACCAATGTCCTGGGCATACGCCGCCAGCAAAATACCGTGGGCCGCACAGGCCGCCGCCAGCAATTGCTCGGACTTGGGCACCTTGAAGTGCTCCTGCAGACGGGCAATCACCACCACCACCAACGGCGCACGCGACGGGCCATTCTGCGCCTTGTCGATCACCGCTTGCGGGGCCTCGGGGTCTTGCAGGCGGGCCGCTTCGGCCAGCAGGGTGCCCATTTGCTCGCGAGCTGCGCCTTCCACGGTGAGGAAGCGCCACGGCCGCAGTTGGCCGTGGTCCGGCGCACGCATGGCTGCCGCGAACAGCACTTCGCGCTGCTCGGCAGTAGGGGCCGGTTCCAGCAGGCGCGGTACGGAAACACGGTTGAGCAAAGCGTCGAGAGCCTGCATTGGCCACCTCCAAAAAAAATGTGCGGTCATTCTAGCGGGAATGCATCAGATTGGAGCAAACGATAATTGCTCTTATTCAATCCGCCCCGCCCTGTTAGACTTTGCCCCTGAGTTTCATCCACCCTCGCCCGTCTTCCAGGATTCTTGATGCCCCGTTTGCTTCTTCGCCTGTCTGCACTCTTGATGGCCGTGAGCCTGAGTGCCTGCGATGACGCCCCGCCGCCGACGTTTACCCAGGCCGAGCCCGGTGAAGCCCGTTCGGGGGACAGCACCACGGTGCGCAAGACCGACCAGAATGCCTTTTCACTGCCGTCGGCCAACCTGGCACCAACACGCCGCCTGGACTTCAGCGTCGGCAACAGTTTTTTCCGCAATCCATGGGTGATCGCCCCGGCCACCACCACCGCCCGCGACGGGCTGGGGCCGCTGTTCAACACCAATGCTTGCCAGAACTGCCATATCAAGGACGGGCGCGGCCATCCGCCCGCGCCTGAGGCCAACAATGCGGTGTCGATGCTGGTACGCCTGTCGATCCCGGATTCGCCGCCCTATGCCAAGGTCATCGAACAGTTGGGGATCGTGCCCGAGCCGGTGTATGGCGGGCAGTTGCAGGACATGGCCGTGCCCGGTGTCGTCCCGGAAGGCAAGGTGCGGGTCGACTACACACCGGTCAACGTCACGTTCAAGGACGGTACGGTGGTGGAGTTGCGCAAGCCGAGCCTGCAGATCACCCAGCTCGGCTACGGGCCGATGCACCCGGATACGCGGTTTTCCGCCCGTGTAGCACCGCCGATGATCGGCCTGGGCCTGCTCGAAGCCATCAGCGACGCGGACATCCTGCAAAACGCCAGCAAACGCCCGGACAAAAACGGTGTGCTCGGCCGCCCGAACTGGGTCTGGGACGATGCCCAGCAAAAAACCGTGCTCGGGCGCTTTGGCTGGAAAGCCGGGCAGCCGAACCTCAATCAACAAAATGTTCACGCGTTCTCTGGTGATATGGGCCTGACCACCAGCCTGCGGCCCATGGACGACTGCACCGACGCACAGGTTGCCTGTAAGCAGGCGCCCAACGGCAACGGCGAAAATGGCGAGCAGGAAGTCAGCGATAACATCCTGCGCCTGGTGCTGTTCTACACCCGGAACCTGGCCGTGCCCGCCCGACGCGACGTCAACACGCAACAAGTGCTGGACGGCAAGAACCTGTTTTTCCAGGCCGGTTGCCAGGCATGCCACACACCGAAGTTCACCACCGCCAGCAATGCTGCCGAACCGGAGCTGGCCAACCAGGTCATCCGCCCGTACAGCGATTTGCTGCTGCACGACATGGGCGAGGGCCTGGCCGATAACCGCAGCGAGTTCAAGGCCGGTGGCCGCGACTGGCGCACGCCGCCGTTGTGGGGCATTGGCCTGACGCAAAACGTCAGTGGCCACACCCAGCTCCTGCATGACGGCCGTGCCCGCAACCTGCTCGAAGCCGTGCTGTGGCACGGCGGTGAGGCCCAGGCGGCGCAGCAACAGGTGTTGTCTTTTAATGCGCAGCAGCGAGCAGCATTGCTCGCGTTCCTGAATTCTCTATAAGCTTTGCCCCAATTATTGAAGGGAGCTCGACATGTTCCGTCCCAAGTTATTGTTCACCAGCCTGGCCGCCCTGGCCCTTGGCGCCTGCTCACCGCAGGATCCGCAAGCGGTCACCTCGGCAGCCATCGCCAAGCAAGTGATCCTGCCGACCTACAGCCGCTGGGTCGAAGCTGACCGGCAGTTGGCCGTCAGCGCCCTGGCTTACTGCCAAGGCAAGGAATCCCTGGAGACCGCCCGCGCCGACTTCCTCCATGCGCAAAAAGCCTGGGCCGAGTTGCAACCGCTGCTGATCGGCCCGCTGGCCGAAGGCAATCGCGCCTGGCAGGTGCAGTTCTGGCCCGACAAGAAAAACCTCGTCGGCCGCCAGGTCGAGCAACTGGCCACCGCCCAGCCACAGATCGACGCCGCCGCCCTGGCCAAGTCCAGCGTGGTAGTGCAAGGCCTGTCGGCCTACGAATACATCCTGTATGACGCCAAGACCGACATCGCCAACGACGCCCAGAAAGCCCGCTACTGCCCGCTGCTGATGGCCATCGGCGAGCGCCAGAAGCAATTGGCCGAAGAGATTCTGGCCAGTTGGAACAGCACCGACGGCATGCTCGCGCAGATGACCAAGTTTCCTAACCAGCGCTACGCCGATTCCCACGAAGCCATCGCCGAACTGCTGCGCGTGCAGGTCACGGCCCTGGATACCCTGAAGAAAAAACTCGGCACGCCGATGGGTCGCCTGTCCAAGGGCATCCCGCAGCCATTCCAGGCCGATGCGTGGCGCAGCCAGTCGTCCCTGCAAGGCTTGCGAGCCAGCCTCGCGGCGGCCCAGACCGTGTGGGTCGGGGTCGACAACAAAGGCCTGCGCGGCCTGCTGCCTGCCGACCAGAAACCTCTGGCCGAAAAGATCGACGCCGCCTACGCCGCCGCCCTGAAGCTGTTCGACAGCAACCAGCGTTCGCTCAATGAACTGCTGGCCGACGACGCCGGGCGCGAGCAACTCAACGCTATCTACGACAGCCTCAACGTGGTCCACCGCCTGCATGAAGGCGAACTGGCCAAGGCGCTGGGCATCCAACTGGGCTTCAATGCCAACGACGGTGACTGATGATGCTCAGGCGACAGGCTTTGGCCATCGGCAGCGTGCTGCTCAGTGCAATCACCCTGGGCGGCTGGACGCTGTTCAAGCGCAAGGGCGACAGCCCGCTGTTGCTGTCGGCCCGGGATGATGCCGACGGCAAGCACTACGCCGTGGGCTATCGCCTGGACGGCAGCCAGGTGTTCGCCACCCAGGTTGGCCAGCGTTGCCACGACATCATCAACCACCCGAGCCTGCCCATCGCGCTGTTCGTGGCGCGCCGTCCGGGCACCGAGAGCTACCTGGTGGACCTGCGCGACGGCACGCTGCTGCAAACCGTGACGTCCCAGGCCAACCGGCACTTTTATGGGCATGCAGTCATCCACAAGAGCGGCGACTGGCTATACGCCACGGAAAACGACACCACCGACCCCGGTCGCGGCCTACTGGGCGTGTACAGGTTCGAAGGTGAGCGCCTGGTACACAGCGGGGAGATGTCCACCCACGGCATCGGCCCGCACCAGGTGTCGTGGATGCCCGATGGCGAGACTCTGATCGTGGCCAATGGTGGCATTCGCACCGAGGCCGAAAGCCGGGTCGAGATGAACCTCAACGCCATGGAGCCGAGCCTGGTGCTGATGCAGCGCGACGGCACCCTGCTGAGCAAGGAAACCCTGAGCCAGCCAATGAACAGCGTGCGCCATATGGGGATCGCCAGCGATGGCACGATCCTCACCGGGCAACAGTTTATGGGGCCTTCCCAGGAGCGTTCCGAACTGTTGGCGATCAAGCGTCCAGGGCAACCGTTCGTGGCGTTCCCGGTGGCCGATGAGCAATTGCAGGCCATGGGGCACTACACCGCCAGCGTGGCCGTACACAGCGAGTTGCGTCTGGTGGCACTGACCGCGCCACGGGGCAATCGCTTCTTTATCTGGGACATGGACAGTGGCGAACTGCGCCTGGACGGGCCGTTGCCTGACTGCGCCGGCGTCGGCGCAGTGGCCGACGGGTTTGTCGTGACCTCTGGCCAGGGTCGTTGCCGTTTCTACGATTGCCGGCAGCCCCAACTGGTGGCCAAGCCCCTGGATCTGCCAGCTGGGTTTTGGGATAACCACCTGCATCTGATCTAAAGCCACTGTCGCGCTCCCAGGCCCACACCTGGGAGCCGACTCACCAGAAAAACCCTACGCAACCTGTGAAAAAACCCCGCCACGGGGACTACTCATCTCACAGACACGTCCGACTTTCCGCCTTATAGCACTCGCCTTTCTGATGAAGACTGCCTGGCTCATCGTGCCAGCGAGCGCCCCTGCGCGCGCCCTCCGCACCCTGTCACCTTCACAAGGAAGCAACTATGCCGGGCCGCCGGATGATTACCATGCTCAGCATCGTACTGCTGGTCGTGCTGATGCTCGCCAGCTATAAAGCGTTCTGGGTTTACCAACAGCTTCAGCTGCTGCATGCGCCAAAGCCGCCCGTCAGCGTGGCGGTGGCAACCGCCCTCGAACAACCCTGGCAGCGCCAGTTGCCCGCCGCTGGCACCCTCAAGGCATTGCAGGGCATCAACCTGAGTATCGAGGTGCCCGGCGTCGTCACCCAGTTGCACTTCGACTCCGGGCAAGTGGTCAAGCAAGGGCAAACCCTGCTGCAACTCGAACACCAGGCCGAGCAGGCCGCATTGGACGTAGCCCTGGCGGACCGCAGCCTGGCCCGGCAGAACTTCCAGCGCGGCCGCGAGCTGGTGGCGATCAACGCCATCTCCCAAGAGGAGTTCGACCGACTGTCCGCCGAGTTCAACCGCAACAATGCCGTCGTTGCACAACGTCGCACGGCGCTGGACAAAAAACGCATCGTCGCCCCGTTCAACGGCACCCTTGGCATCCGCCAAGTCAACATCGGTGACTACCTGCAAAGCGCCACCGTGATCGCCAGCCTGCAGGACGCCCATAGCCTTTACGTCGATTTCCACATCCCCGAGCACGCCGTTCAACTGATCAAGATCGGCCAGTCCGTGCGCATTGAAGTCTCGGCACGCCCAGGACTTTCCAGTCTCGCCACCATTAGCGCCATCGACCCCATCGTCGACACCCACACGCGAAATGTGTTGGTACGCGCCACCCTGACTCATCCGCCCGCCGACCTGTTGCCGGGTATGTTCGCCCACTTGCAGGTGCTGCTGACGAACCCGGGTTTGCATATCGTGATCGAGGAGAGCGCAATCGCCTACAGCCCCTATGGCCAGTATGTGTACGTCGTAGCCCCGCGCAAAAACAGCGAAGGCCGTGACGAGCTGGATGCCGAGGGCAAGCCGCTGCTGATCGCCGAACAACGCCTGGTCGAAACGGGCGAGCGACGCGACGGCACCATCGTGATTGCCAAAGGGCTGGCCAAGGGCGAACAGGTCGTTACTGCCGGCCAGATCAAATTGCAAAACGGTACCCCGGTGCGCATCAGCATCCACCGGAACCAACCTGATGAGCGTCCACTGGCGGCCCAACGGGAGAACGAAAAATGACGTTCACCGACCTGTTTATCCGCCGCCCCGTACTGGCCCTGGTGGTCAGCCTGTTGATCGTGTTGCTGGGCTGGCAGGCCTTTGGGCAATTACCATTGCGCCAATTCCCGCAGATGGAAAGTGCGCTGGTCACGGTGACCACGGTCTCTCCAGGCGCCAGTGCCGAGACCGTGCAGAGCTACATCACACAACCTCTGCAGAAAAGCCTGGCAAGCGCGCAAGGCATCGACTACATGCGCTCCACCAGCCGGCAGAATGTGTCGATTATTTCCATCTACGGGCGGGTCGGGGCCGACAGCGACCGGTTGTTCACCGAGCTGTTGGCCAAGACCAATGAAGTGAGGAACCAACTGCCCCGGGACATAGAGGATCCGGTGCTGAACAAGGTCGCGGCGGATAACACCGCGCTGATGTACCTGGGTTTTTCCAGCGACACCATGAACAATGCGCAAATCACCGACGTCCTGCTGCGTGTGATCCAGCCTCGCCTGGTGACTCTGCCGGGCATGGCCGAGGCCCAGATCATCGGCAACCAAAGCTTTGCCATGCGTATCTGGCTTGATCCGCTGAAACTCGCAGGCTTTGGTTTGAGCGCCAGCGATGTGACCCAGGCCATCAAGCGCTACAACGTACAGTCCATTGCCGGCGACGCCACAGGTGAATTAGTCGTTACCAGTGTCACGGCCAATACCGAACTGCAGTCGGTTGAAGGCTTCCGGGCCATCACCTTGAAAACCAACGGCGACAGCCAGGTCCGCCTCGGGGATGTGGCGCGGGTGGAGCTGGGTGCGCAGAACTACGACAGCTTCAGTTCATTCAATGGCCTGCCCGCGACCTACATCAGCATCAAGCCGACCCCCGACGCCAACCCGCTGGAACTGGGCAAGCGCGTACGCGAACTGATGCCCCTGCTGCAGGCGCAGTTACCGCCTCATCTGCAAGCCGATATCGCCTACGACTCGACGTTGTATATCAACGCCTCTATCGACCATGTGCTGTCGAGCCTGCTGGAAGCCATCCTGATTGTGGTGTTGGTGGTGTTCCTGTTTCTAGGCTCTTTGCGCGCCGTGGTGATTCCCGTCATCACCATTCCCCTGTCGCTGGTCGGCACGCTGTTCTTCATGCAACTGATGGGCTACTCGATCAACGTCCTGACGCTGCTGGCCATGGTCCTGGCCATTGGCCTGGTGGTGGATGACGCCATTGTGATGATGGAGAACATTCATCGGCATATCGAACGAGGCAAGTCGCCCCTTGAGGCCGCGATCAAAGGCGCGCGGGAGGTGTGCGTGCCGGTCATTTCGATGACCATTACCCTGGCCGCGGTGTATGCGCCCATCGGTTTCCTGCAGGGGTTGACCGGGGCGCTGTTCAAGGAGTTTGCCCTGACCCTGGCCGGGGCCGTGGTGATTTCCGGTATCGTTGCACTGACCCTGTCACCGATGATGTGCGCCCTGTTGTTGCGCCCTGAAGAACAGCCACGGGGCCTGTCCCTGGTCCTGGACCGGCTGTTCAACCATCTGAAGCAGCGTTACCAGCGCCGCCTGCATCAGATCATGGAGGCGCAGTCGGTGGTCATCGTGTTCGCCCTGCTGATCCTCGGCCTGATTCCCGCCATGCTCACCTTCACCCTCTCCGAGCTGGCCCCCGATGAGGACCAGGGCCTGATCTTTATCCTCGCCAGCGCACCGCAGCCGAGCAACCTGGCCTACCTCAACCGTTACACCCAGGACTTTATCGCGCTGTTCAAGACCCTGCCCGAGTACCAGGCCTCGTTCCAGATCAATGGCCTCGATGGCGTGCATTCGGGGGTGGGCGGTTTCCAACTGCGCCCGTGGGACCAGCGCGAGCGCACGCAGATGGAGGTGCTGGCGCCGCTGCGCAAAAAGCTCGACAGCATCCCCGGCCTGCAAGTATTTGCCTTTAACCTGCCGTCCTTGCCGGGTACGGGCGAAGGCCTGCCTTTTGGTTTTGTCATCAGTTCCCAGCAGGACCACAAGTCGATGCTGGCGGTGGCCGAGCGCGTCAAACAGCGGGCCATCGACTCCGGGAAGTTTGCCTACGTGGATATCGACCTGGCCTTCGACCGGCCCGAAGTAGTGATCGACATTGACCGGGCCAAGGCCGCGCAAATGGGCGTGTCCATGCAGGACCTGAGCCTGACCCTGGCGACCCTGCTGGCTGAAACGGAAATCAACCGCTTCAGGATTGATGGCAATCTGTACAAGGTCATTGCCCAGGTCGAGCGCACCTACCGCGACAACCCGGACTGGCTGAGTCACTACAACGTCAAAAATGCCAAGGGCCAATTACTGCCCCTGTCGACGTTGATCACCGTCTCCAGCCAACAGGTACGCCCGCGACAGTTGAACCAGTTCCAGCAGCTCAATTCGGTGCTGGTCTCGGCTTACCCGATTGTCGGTATGAGCAACGCCCTGGAGACCGTACAAGCCATCGCCCAGGAAGAGGCTCCGGCGGGCTACACCTTCGACTACAGCAACGCCACGCGCCAGTTTGTGCAGGAGGGCAATGCGCTATGGGGTACGTTCGGCCTGGCGTTGGCGATCATCGGGCTGGTGCTGGCGGCCCAGTTTGAAAGCCTGCGTGACCCGCTGGTGATCCTGGTGACGGTGCCGCTGTCGATCTGCGGGGCATTGATTGCGCTGTTCCTCGGCTGGTCGACCCTGAACATTTACACACAAATCGGCCTGGTCACGCTGATCGGCCTGATCAGCAAGCACGGCATCCTGATCGTCGAGTTCGCCAACCAGTTGCGCAAGGAGCAGGGGCTGTCGGCGCGTGCCGCCATCGAAGAAGCCGCCGCGATCCGCTTGCGGCCGGTGCTAATGACCACCATCGCTACCGTGCTGGGGGTGATCCCGCTGGTGTTTTCCAGCGGTGCCGGCGCGGTCAGCCGGTTTGATATCGGCATGGTGATCGCCACCGGGATGTCGATCGGGACCTTGTTCACTTTGTTCGTCCTGCCGTCGGTATATACGGCGCTGGCCAAGCGTGACATGCCCGCCCCCTGACCTCATATGGGAAAGGCCTGACACCCCTTTCCCTATTCCCCTGCGCCTTAAAACCATTGCGCTTGAGCCTGCCCGCGAGCGCTGAAATTTACCAGTTGGAATCCCCCCGAAACTCGGAGTAATGTGCCGAATCGTTCGTCTTCGTCTGCCTCAGTTTTTTCCAAGGAACCGGAATATGCTGCGTCGTCGCATGCTGATCATGTTGGCCGTTGTGCTGCTCATCGTCCTGCTGCTGGGGGGCTATAAAGCCTTTTCCATCTATCAGCAGATCCAGGTCTTTTCCGCGCCCAAACCGCCGATCAGCGTGGCGGTGGCCACCGCGGTCGAACAACCGTGGCAACAGCGCCTGCCGGCGGTGGGTACGCTCAAGGCCTTGCAGGGGGTGAACCTCGCCCTGGAGATTGCCGGCACGGTCAAGGACGTGCAGTTCGAGTCGGGGCAGAAGGTCAAGGCCGGGCAGCCGCTGGTGCAACTCGACAGTGCGGTGGAAGACGCCCTGCTGCAAACCGCCCAGGCCGACCTGGGCCTGGCCCAGCTCGATTACGGGCGCGGCAGCCAACTGGTGGGCAGCCAGGCGATCTCCAAGGGCGAGTTCGACCGGCTCTCGGCGCAACTGCAAAAAAACAAGGCCACGGTCAACCAGCTCAAGGCGTCTCTGGCCAAGAAACACATCGTCGCGCCGTTCAGCGGCACTATCGGCATTCGTCAGGTCGATGTGGGCGACTATCTGGCCAGCGGCACGGTGATTGCCACCTTGCAGGACCTGAGCAGCCTCTATGTGGATTTCTATGTGCCCGAGCAGTCGGTGCCCAAGCTGGCCGTGGGCCAGGGGGTGCAGGTGCAAGTCTCGGCCTACCCGAAACTGACCTTCCCCGGCACCCTCAGTGCGATCAACCCGAAAGTCGAGAGCAGCACCCGTAACGTGCTGGTTCGAGCGACCCTGGCCAACCCGGACAATAAACTGCTAGCGGGCATGTTCAGCAGCGTGCAAGTGCTGTTGCCCGACCCGCAAGCGCAGGTGGTGATACCGGAAAGTGCCATTACCTACACCCTCTACGGCAACTCAGCCTACGTGGTAACACAGAAAAAGACCGAGGACGGCAGCCTCGAAAAAGATGCCAACGGTCAACCGATACTGATCGCCGAACGGCGCTTTATCGAAACCGGCGAACGGCGCGATGGCCTGGTGCTGATCACCAAAGGCCTGAGCAGTGGCGAGCAAGTGGTCAGCGCCGGGCAGATCAAGCTCGACACCGGTGCGCATATCGCCATCACTGCGGATAAAAACCTGCCGGCCGCCCCTGGCCAACCTCCGCGCAACGACGGTTCAAGGAACTGAGCCATGGCGTTTACTGACACGTTTATCCGCCGCCCGGTGCTGGCCATGGTGGTCAGCCTGCTGATCGTGCTCCTGGGTTTCCAGGCCTACAGCAAACTGCCTCTGCGCCAATACCCATCCATGGAAAATGCCCTGATCACGGTGACTACCGCGTACCCCGGGGCCAATGCCGAGACGATCCAGGGCTACATCACACAGCCGCTGCAGCAAAGCCTGGCAAGTGCCGAAGGCATCGACTACATGACTTCGGTCAGTCGCCAGAACTTCTCGGTGATTTCCATCTATGCGCGGATCGGCGCCAACAGCGACCGGCTGTTCACCGAGCTGCTGGCCAAGGCCAACGAGGTCAAGAACAAACTGCCCCAGGACGCCGAAGACCCGGTGTTGAGCAAGGAGGCCGCAGATGCCTCGGCGCTGATGTACATCAGCTTCTCCAGCCAGCAACTGAGCAACCCGCAGATCACCGACTACCTGTCGCGGGTGATCCAGCCCAAGCTGGCGACCCTGCCCGGCATGGCCGAAGCCGAGATCCTCGGCAACCAGGTATTTGCCATGCGCCTGTGGCTGGACCCGGTCAAGCTCGCGGGCTTTGGCCTGAGCGCCAGTGACGTCACCGATGCCGTGCGCCACTACAACTTCCTCTCCGCCGCCGGCGAAGTGAAGGGCGAGTATGTGGTCACCAGCATCAACGCCAACACCGATTTGAAGACCGCCGAGGCCTTCGCCGCCATCACCGTGAAGACCGATGGCGACAGCCGGGTGCTGCTGGGCGACGTGGCCCGGGTGGAAATGGGCGCGGAAAACTACAACGCCATCAGTTCCTTTGGCGGTACGCCTTCGGTGTACATCGGCATCAAGGCCACGCCCAGTGCCAACCCGCTGGATGTGATCAAAGAAGTACGCAAGCTGATGCCGGAGCTGGAATCCCAGTTGCCGCCCAATCTCAAGGCAGAAATCGCCTACGACGCCACGCTGTTTATCCAGGCGTCCATCAACGAAGTGGTCAAGACCCTGTTTGAAGCGGTGCTGATCGTGATCGTCGTGGTGTTCCTGTTTCTCGGGGCGCTGCGCTCGGTGGTGATCCCGGTGGTGACCATCCCGCTGTCGATGATTGGCGTGCTGTTTTTCATGCAACTGATGGGCTACTCCATCAACCTGCTGACACTGCTGGCGATGGTGCTGGCCATCGGCCTGGTGGTGGATGATGCCATTGTGGTGGTGGAGAACATCCACCGCCATATTGAAGAAGGCAAGACGCCACTGGACGCTGCGCTGGAAGGCGCGCGGGAGATTGCCGTGCCGGTGGTGTCGATGACCATCACCCTGGCGGCGGTGTATGCGCCCATCGGTTTCCTCGAGGGGCTGACCGGGGCGTTGTTCAAGGAGTTCGCCCTGACCCTGGCCGGTGCGGTGGTGATTTCAGGCATCGTCGCCCTGACCCTGTCACCGATGATGTGCGCCCTGCTGTTGCGCCACGACGAAAACCCCACGGGCCTGGCCCATCGCCTGGACCGCATCTTCGAAGGCCTCAAGCGCCGCTACCAGACAATGCTGCACGGCACATTGAACACCCGGCCGGTGGTGATCGTATTTGCCCTGATCGTGCTGTGCCTGATCCCGGTATTCCTCAAATTCACCCAGTCGCAACTGGCCCCGGATGAAGACCAGGGCATCATCTTTATGATGGCCAGCGCACCGCAGCCGACCAACCTGGACTACCTGAACACCTACACCGACGAGTTCATCACGATCTTCAAGGACTTCCCGGAGTACTACTCCTCGTTCCAGATCAATGGGTTCAACGGGGTGCAATCGGGCATCGGCGGCTTCCTGCTCAAACCGTGGAACGAGCGCGACCGCACGCAGATGCAGATCCTGCCTGAGGTGCAGAAACGCCTGGAGCAGATCCCCGGCTTGCAGGTATTCGGCTTCAACCTGCCATCACTGCCCGGTACCGGCGAAGGCCTGCCCTTCGGTTTTGTGATCAACACACCCAATGACTATGAGTCGTTGCTGCAAGTGGCCGACCGCGTGAAGAAACGGGCCATGGAGTCGGGCAAGTTCGCCTTTGTCGATATCGACCTGGCATTCGACAAACCCGAGGTGGTGGTGGACATCGACCGCGCCAAGGCGGCGCAGATGGGGGTGTCGATGCAGGATCTGGGCAGCACCCTGGCGACCTTGCTGGCGGAAGCGGAAATCAACCGTTTCACCATTGATGGGCGCAGCTACAAGGTCATCGCCCAGGTCGAGCGGGCCTACCGGGACAACCCCGAGTGGCTGAACAGTTACTACGTGAAAAACACCCAGGGCGAGCTGTTGCCGCTGTCGACCCTGATCAGCATCAGTGACCGCGCGCGCCCGCGCCAACTGAACCAGTTCCAGCAACTCAACTCGGCGCTGATATCGGGCTTCCCGATTGTCAGCATGGGCGAGGCCATCGACACCGTGCGCCAGATCGCCATCGAAGAAACCCCGGCCGGCTACGCCTTCGACTACAGCGGCGCCTCACGCCAATTCATCCAGGAAGGCAGCGCGCTGTGGGTCACCTTTGGCCTGGCGTTGGCCATCATCTTCCTGGTGCTGGCGGCACAGTTCGAGAGCTTCCGTGACCCGCTGGTGATCCTGGTGACGGTGCCGCTGTCGATCTGCGGCGCGTTGATCCCCTTGTTCCTGGGTTGGTCGAGCATGAACATCTACACCCAGGTGGGGTTGGTGACCTTGATCGGGCTGATCAGCAAGCACGGTATCCTGATCGTCGAGTTTGCCAACCAGCTGCGCAAGGACAAGGGCCTTACGCCCCGTGAAGCAGTGGAAGAAGCGGCGGCGATTCGCCTGCGCCCGGTATTGATGACCACGGCAGCGATGGTGTTTGGCATGGTGCCGTTGATCTTTGCCACAGGGGCCGGGGCGGTCAGTCGGTTTGATATCGGGATGGTGATTGCTACGGGGATGTCTGTGGGTACGTTGTTTACGCTGTTTGTGTTGCCGTGTGTTTATACGTTGTTGGCCAAGCGTGAGGCCTTGGCGGCGGCGGATTGATTGAGTACCTATCCGTTTCTGCGGCCCCTGTGGGAGCTGTCTCGCCCTGCGAGGCTGTGATAGCGGTGTGTCAGACAACATAAAGGCTAGCAGTGCCGGCGCCATCGCTGGCAAGCCAGCTCCCACACCCACCGGGGAACGCGGCTTCGCGCTCCGGTTCTACTGTGGCTCTGCTTTTGATCTTGATCTGAGGCGCCCCGCCAGGGCTGAGCGTATAGCCGCCATCCCAGACCAAGAACGCAGCAACACGCAAAAAACAAAAGGCCCCGCACTGCGGGGCCTTTTACAGGGGCGTCAATCTCTTCAACTCGCAGGCCTCATCCCTTGGGACATCCCAAACATAAACAGCAAAAGCTGATGATCAGGCTGCGTAACCCCCGTGGTCTTGGCGATCCGCGGCACCGGGCATTGCCCGCCGTTGTGCGCCGCGCTGAGGACTTCTGTGCGGGGCTGCTCCCAGGCAGCCAGGGCCAGGGAGGCGATGCCCAAGGCCCCCAACAGAAACAAACCTCGTGCTATTTCTAGCTTCATTAGGTTAAACCCTTGATAGCGCTGCCAAACGCCGCTTCGTAAAAGTAGCTGAGTTTTTGCCAGTCGGCGGCATTCCACGACGAATGGCGCCGCAACTGCTGCATGTCATGGTCAGCGGCCCGGCGGGCGGTCAAGCGTTGGCGACTCTTCTCGAGATCCAGCAGCGCCACTTCGACCGTCGCGCCCTCTGCCGCCCCGCTGACCCGCACAAAAATATGCTTGCTGTACAGGCAGCCATGCTGCCAGCGCCCCTTGTGCATGCGCGCCAGGGTTTGCGCCAACTCAGCTAGCAGGCGCTCATGCACCAGTTCCCCACATTGCGCGCGGCCACCGGCGGCGTACCAGCTGTCGATATCCACAAAGCCATCCAAAGCCGCCGTCACCAGCAAAGCCTTCCACTGTTGGTCCGGATCACGACGGGCGCCACAGAACACCAGTTCCGGAACCCCCACATCGAGCAAGCGCAGGCCCCTGAGCGCATCGCGCTCGCGCAACACCGTGGGCCGCCCAAAAGGATGCAGCCAGCTGCGATAAGTGTGACCTGTCTGGCGCTTGCTGTAGAGCAAGCGCCCACTGGTGCCGATTACCCGCTGTACACCGCTTTCGCCCCCTCGACGCCGATTGGGCTCCTCGACCCACTCGCCCTGCTGCCGCCAGAAGTAATCGAAGCGCTCTTCGGGAGCTACGTGACTGCCTGCTGCGTACTCAACTGCCATCCTGCTACCTCTTGCGCAATACATACACTCGCCACATGGCGTACAGCGGTATGAAGTCCAAATACTCCTGGACGCGGAAACCAGCTTGCTCAAACTCAGCTTCAACAGTAGCAGCCGGTAACACAAAACGATTTCGGTAACTCTCCTGCTCACTTTTGTTGCGGCGCTGCACTTCCAGGCGCTTGCGTTTCCAGGCCTTGAAGTTGCCATCCACCCACAACGAAATGATCACGCTATCGCGGGTAACCCTTTGAAATTCTTTCAATAACGCCAGCCGATGCGCCGGGTCGCCGATGTGGTGCAGCAGACGCATGCAGAAAATGCTGTCCACTGCGTTGTCTGGCAGGTCGATATCAAACGCTGATGTCTGCAAGGGCCGTACCCGCTTGAGCACATCCGCCGGTTGCGACGCAGTGGCGATGCTTAACATGGCCTCGGAATTGTCCGCGCCGATAATCACCCGGTTGGGCTTTTCGGCCAGCAGTGGCCAGAAGCGCCCGGCACCGCACGGTAAATCCAACACCAGACCAGGCTCACCGGCCATCGCCAGCGCACCGCGGGCCAATTGCTCATCCCGTTTGTGCGACAGCCGCCGCGCCAACTTGCCCTGATGTTTAAGCAGATATTGTTGAGCGTGCCGGTCGTCGTACTTGGCGGAAAATTCAAGTTTGATAGGGGTAGCCATCAACGGATCTCCTAGACTGATGCCTGCAACCTTAAGCAGTCGCACGTCATCCGCAGGTCAACCCTTTGTGAAAAAAACGTCCCGTCTAACCCTAAAGAATTACAAGGTTTTACAGGGAAAAAGCATGGCATGAAGCCATCTTCGCCGAACAGGCGGGAACCTGCCCCTGGGGAAGGGGCAGGAAAGGGCTCAGGATTTGACCTGATTCAATTCAACATGGAAGCGACAACCACTGGGCTCCATGGTACTGAGGCTGACCACCCAGCCCTGGCTCTCGCAGATGCGCTGGACCAGTGACAAACCCAGGCCCAGGCCGTCACCGCGTTTTTCGTTACCGCGTACAAACGGCTCGAACATAGCCTCGCGCTTGTCTTCGGGAATCCCCACCCCGCTGTCTTCCACTACAAAGCCAGTAGGCTCCAGGGTCAGGCGGATAAACCCGTGTTCGGTGTAGTGCAGGGCGTTGCGCAGCAGGTTGCCCATGACCGCATGCAGGAAGGTGGCGTTGTAGCGGGTGTCGAGTGGGTTGCCCTGCAGGTAGAACAACTCGATGCCCTTGCGCTCGATAGGTTCGCGCCAGATCCCCAGCAAGCCCTCCGCAACCTCGGAGAGGCTGACCTGGGGCGACATCGTGGTGTCGTCATGCTGGGCTCTGGCCAGCATCAGGAAGGTCTGCACCAGCTCGCGCATTTCCTCGCAGGCCCGGGCGATACGCTCGACCTGTTTACGCCCCCGTGAATCAATCGCCGGGTTTTCCAGCAGCAGTTCGCAGGAGCTGGCCAGCACCATCAACGGCGTGCGCAGTTCATGGCTGACATCGCTGGTGAACAAGCGCTCACGGGTCAGGGCCTGGCGCAGACGGCCAAGGGTGGCGTCGAAGGCCACTGCCAGTTCGCCCACTTCGTCGGCCGCATAGTCCGGCGCCAGCGGCGGCGCCAGCCCCAGTAATTGGTCACGATGCCGCACCTGGCGCGCCAAGCGCACCACCGGTGCCATCACCTTACGGGCAAGGACCCAGCCGAGGAATACCGCCAGTGCCAGGCTGAGTACAAACCCTACCAGCACCACTGCAAACAACACGCGCTCGCGCTCTTCGAAATCGCTCTGGTCTTGCAGCAGGACATATCGACGGCCGTCGACGATCTCGACCATGGCATGGTAGGAAAGCGCGTCGCGAAATACTTCGTGAAAGCCGGCGTCCAGATGCCGCAAGTCCTTGGGCAGTTGGAAATCCCCGCGTCCGCCGCTGAAATAGAACAGTTGGTCCGGCTCGGGACGGTGGCGCCAGTCTTCGACACTGTCCATTAACAGCAGACGCTGCAGGTCGCCGCCCAGCCCCGCCGAAATCAGTTTTTCTTCCACCAGGTGCACCGTGGCGACGATGCCCATGGCGAAGGCCCCCGCCACCAGCGCGCTCATCAGCGCAAAGGCAATGATGATCCGCTGGGCAAGGCTTTGCTTAAACTCCATCACGCCCCTCGGCCAAGCGATAACCCACGCCATGCACGGTTTGCAGCAAGGGTTTGGCAAATGGCTTGTCGATCACTTGGCGCAGTTGGTGGACATGGCTGCGCAGGCTGTCGCTGTCCGGGCAGTCATCGCCCCACAGGGCCTCTTCAAGCACTTCGCGGCGCAGGACATGCGGGCTTTTCTGCATCAACACCGCGAGCAATTTCAGGCCGACAGGGTTGAGCTTGAGCAGGCGCCCTTCGCGGGTCACTTCCAGGGTGTCGAGGTCGTAGGACAGATCGCCGACTTGCAGCTCGCGCCGGCCGCCACCCTGGGCGCGACGCAGCACGGCTTCGATACGTGCGGCCAGTTCCGACAGGGCAAACGGCTTGAGCAGATAGTCATCGGCCCCCGACTTGAAGCCTTGCAGGCGATCGTCCAATTGGTCGCGGGCGGTGAGCATGATCACCGGTGTGTCGCGGCGCGCGTCTTCACGCAGGCGTTTGCAGAGGGTGTAGCCATCAATTCCAGGCAGCATGATATCGAGCACGATCAGGTCGTAATGCTCGGTGGCCGCCAGGTGCAGGCCAGACAAACCGTCCTGCGCACAGTCAACGGTATAGCCCTTGAGTCCGAGGTAATCCGCCAGGTTGGCCAGAATATCGCGGTTGTCTTCAACCAATAAAATTCGCATGGGCAGTGTCTCCGTACGCGGTAACAGCCGTGTTGGCTCGCGCAGCTTAAGGCCAAGTATGGCTTACCGCTAGGCCTGAACGGTCAACCGATTACTGTTTTCAACCGATTGAGCGGCTTAACGAGTTTTTCACTATAGGTTCACAAGCTGACCACAGTGTCAGGGTGAAGATCGCCGCCCATCGCTCTCAGGAATATAGACATGGGCCCGCCCAAGACTGCGCCAATGCGTTATTTGCTACTGCTGACCTGCACCTGGCTGGCCATTTTTGTGTTGACCCGCAGCGTACTGCTCCTTACCCACCTGGATGAAGTCAGCGGCAACCTGCTACCGGTATTCGGCGTGGGGCTGCTCTACGACCTGGGGTTCCTGGCCTATGCCGCGCTGCCCCTGGGCCTGTACCTGCTGCTGTGCCCGCCGGCTTTGTGGCGGCGGCGCGGCCACCGCTGGTTCCTGCAAGGCGTACTGACCGCCAGCCTGTTCGCCATGCTGTTCACCTCGGTGGCCGAATGGTTGTTCTGGGATGAGTTCGGGGTGCGCTTCAACTTTATCGCCGTCGACTATCTGGTGTATTCCGATGAAGTGCTGAACAACCTGCTGGAGTCCTACCCAATCGGCAAACTGTTGGGCCTGTTGGCGATACTGGCAATTGTCTTGAGCCTGGCCTTGCGCAAGCTGTTCAACGTGGCACTCGACTCGCCGCTGCCGGCCATGCGCGGGCGCCTGCTCAATGCCTTGGGATTGTTGGTGGTTGCCGGCCTGAGCCTACAGTTGGTCAGCCAGGACAGCCCGCGCACCCAGGGGGGCAACGCCTATAACAATGAGCTGGCCAGCAATGGCCCGTACCAATTCTTCGCCGCGTTCCGCAACAATGAACTGGACTACAGCCAGTTCTACAAAAGCCTGCCGAGCGATATCGTGGCCCGCCAATTACGCACTGAGCTGAGTGAACCCAATGCCCGCTTCATCGGCAGCGACCCACTGGATATCCGCCGTGCCATCGACAACCCCGGCACCCTGCGCAAACCCAATATCGTGCTGGTGACTATCGAAAGCTTCAGCGCCAAATACATGGGCAGCAATGGCGACGACCGCAACCTGACCCCCAACCTTGATGAGTTGCGTAAACACAGCCTGTATTTCAGCAACTTCTACGCCACCGGCACCCGCACCGACCGAGGCCTGGAAGCCATTACCCTGGCCATTCCGCCCACTCCGGGGCGCTCCATCGTCAAGCGGGTTGGCCGGGAAAGCGGCTTTTCCAGCCTGGGCCAACAGCTCGGCGCAATCGGTTATGACAGCGTGTTTGTGTATGGCGGCCGCGGCTACTTCGACAATATGAATGCGTTTTTCAGCGGTAACGGTTACCGGGTGGTCGACCAGAGCAGTGTTGCCGAGGCAGACATCAGCTTTAAAAACGCTTGGGGCATGGCCGATGAAGACTTGTTTAACCAGACCTTGAAACTGGCAGATGCCGACTACGCCAGGCAGCAGCCGTTCCTCCTGCAACTGATGACCACCTCCAACCATCGCCCCTACACCTACCCGGATGGCAGGATTGATATCAAGTCCGGCAATGGGCGCGACGGTGCGGTGAAATACACCGACTACGCAATCGGTCAATTCCTGCAGGCCGCGCGCCAGAAACCGTGGTTCGACAATACGATCTTCGTGTTTGTCGCCGACCACACCGCCGGCAGCGCGGGCAAGGAAGACTTGCCCATCGCCAACTACCAGATTCCGTTGTTTATCTATGCGCCGAAATGGGTCGAGGCCCGTGAAAGCGCGCAACTGGCCAGCCAGATCGACCTCGCCCCGACACTCCTGGGCCTGTTGAACCTGAGCTATGAATCGACGTTTTTCGGACGCAACCTGCTGCAAGACAACCCACTTCCTCCTCGTGTGGTAGTCGGCAACTATCAGCACCTGGGTTTGTTTGACGGCACCAACCTGGCGATCCTCAGCCCGCGCCAAGGCCTGCGTCGCCATGACCAGGCCCTGGGCGCAAGCCAGGAGTTCCGGGTCGACAGCAATGACCCGCTGATCCAGCGTGCGATCACTTATTACCAGGCGGCCAGTTATGGCTTCAAGCAACACCTGCTGAGCTGGAAACCCCCGAAAACCACCGCCCCTCAACTGAGCCAGCGTTGACCCGGTAAGCCCCCATAAAAAAGCCCCGCCTGATCACTCAGGCGGGGCTTTTATGCATCGGGGGTAAGGCTGGCTTACATCATGCCGCCCATGCCACCCATGCCGCCCATGTCTGGCATACCGCCGCCAGCCGAGCCTTCTGCTTTCGGCTTGTCAGCGATTGCAGCTTCGGTGGTCAGGATCAGGCCACCGATGGAGGCTGCAGCCTGCAGCGCGGAACGAGTCACCTTGGTAGGGTCCAGGATGCCCATTTCGATCATGTCGCCGTAGACGCCAGTCGCAGCGTTGTAACCGTAGTTACCTTTGCCGTTCTTGACTTCGTTGACTACAACGCTTGGCTCGTCGCCGGAGTTGGCAGCGATCTGGCGCAGCGGTGCTTCAACAGCACGACGCAGCACAGCGATACCGACGTTCTGGTCAGCGTTGTCGCCGGTCAGGTTGGTCAGGGCTTCCAGAGCACGGATCAGCGCAACGCCACCGCCAGGTACCACGCCTTCTTCAACGGCCGCACGGGTTGCGTGCAGGGCGTCTTCAACGCGGGCTTTCTTCTCTTTCATTTCAACTTCGGAACCAGCGCCAACCTTGATCACTGCAACGCCGCCAGACAGCTTGGCCAGGCGCTCTTGCAGTTTTTCACGGTCGTAGTCCGAGGAAGTCTCGGCAACCTGGGCACGGATCTGGGTGATGCGCGCCTGGATGTCCTGCTCAACGCCAGCACCGTCAACGATGATGGTGTTTTCTTTGGAGATGGTCACGCGCTTGGCGCTACCCAGGTTTTCCAGGGTGGCGCTTTCCAGGCTCAGGCCGATCTCTTCGGAGATTACGGTACCGCCGGTCAGGACGGCGATGTCCTGCAGCATGGCCTTGCGACGGTCGCCGAAGCCTGGAGCCTTGACGGCTGCGACTTTAACGATACCGCGCATGTTGTTCACAACCAGAGTCGCCAGGGCTTCGCCTTCAACGTCTTCGGAAACGATCAGCAGTGGACGGCCGGCTTTGGCAACGGCTTCCAGTACTGGCAGCATTTCGCGGATGTTCGAGATCTTTTTGTCGACCAGCAGGATCAGCGGGCTGTCCAGCTCGGCAACCATGGTCTCTGGCTTGTTGACGAAGTACGGGGACAGGTAGCCACGGTCGAACTGCATGCCTTCTACAACCGACAGTTCGTTTTCCAGGCCAGTGCCTTCTTCAACGGTGATCACGCCTTCTTTACCGACTTTTTCCATGGCTTCGGCAATGATGTCGCCGATGGAGCTGTCGGAGTTGGCGGAGATGGTACCTACCTGAGCGATAGCCTTGGTGTCAGCGCATGGCTTGGACAGGTTTTTCAGCTCAGCAACGATGGCGATGGTCGCCTTGTCGATGCCGCGCTTGAGGTCCATCGGGTTCATGCCGGCAGCGACGGCTTTGTAGCCTTCGTTGACGATGGCCTGAGCCAGAACGGTGGCGGTGGTGGTGCCGTCGCCGGCGTCATCGTTGGCACGGGAGGCAACGTCTTTGACCAGCTGCGCGCCCATGTTTTCGAAACGGTCTTCCAGTTCGATTTCTTTGGCGACCGAAACGCCGTCCTTGGTGATGGTCGGAGCGCCGAAGCTCTTCTCGATGATCACGTTACGGCCTTTCGGGCCCAGGGTCGCTTTTACTGCGTCAGCCAGGATGTTGACACCGGTGAGCATTTTCTTACGGGCGGAATCGCCGAATTTAACTTCTTTAGCAGCCATGATCGATATTCCTTAAATACTTTGTAGTAACGGGAAAATGAGCGGGGAATCAGCCTTCCAGTACAGCGAGAATCTCGTTCTCAGCCATAACCAGCAGGTCTTCGCCGTCGACTTTCACAGTGTTGCTGCCGGAGTAAGGACCGAATACAACCTTGTCACCGACTTTAACGGCCAGCGCACGCACTTCACCGTTTTCCAGAGTCTTGCCTGGGCCTGCAGCGACGATCACACCGTGGTTGGCTTTTTCAGCAGCCGAACCTGGCAGAACGATACCGCCAGCGGTTTTCTTTTCTTCTTCGCTGCGACGGATAACGACGCGGTCGTGCAGAGGACGAAGCTTGCTCATTGTCGATCTCTCCTAATTGTAAGTTTCATCGGCCGGTATCAGTACCGGCGGGTGGTATTCCGGCGGTGCCGGTCGCGGTTCGCCAAGCGAAACGCGGAAGTCTGTCTGGTGTCGCCACCAGAAACCTTGCGGTGACCGTTACATAAGGGCGTATATGCTTATTACAAGGGCCGCAGATGAAAATTTTTGTGTCAGCAGGGCACCCGAAGGTGCCCTGCCAGGGATGGCGTTACTTGGAGTCGCGGTGCTCGAACTCACCTTCGATCACATCACCTTCACGCCCCAACGGCTGGCGAGGTGCCGGGCCACCACGAGGCTGCAGGTCATCGGCAAACGCACGCTGGCGGATCGCCGCTTCTTCGGCACGCTGGCGCAGCTTGCCTGCCAACAAGCGCCGGGTGAATGGCAGCAGCAGGATCAAACCCAGCACATCACTGACAAAACCCGGCACGATCAACAGGCCACCGGCCAAAGCCATCATCAAGCCTTCAAGCATGGTCTGGGCCGGCAATTCGCCGCGATTCAGGCTTTCACGGGCACGCAGTGCAGTGGCCAGGCCGGCGATACGCAGCACGAACACGCCGAGCATCGAGCCGAGAATAATCAGCAGCAGCGCCGGGAAAAACCCTATAGCCCCGCTGACCTTGACGAATACGAACAGCTCCAGCACCGGAAACAGCAGAAAGAGCAATAAAAAAGGGCGCATCAAATGGTTCCTCAACGCAAGAATGCCTTGCTACTAGACCCTAGATGACGTCGCCCTTTCGTGAATTCAAGCTTGCGAGGTGGCTTTTTTCGGCCAAGCCTCGGCGTGAGCCAGGAAAACCAAGGCCTCGCGCACTTGTGTCGGCGTGTTGCAAGTACCCGCAAAGGGCAACCAGTGCAGGCCCTGACCGATGCGCAGGTGCATGCCTTCGCTGTCGATACCGGCCAGTTGCGCCGGCTCGGACGTCGGCAGGCCCGCCAGTTCGACATAGTGGGCGATGGCCTTGGTGTGATCGCTGTTCATGTGCTCGATCATGCTCAACTCGGCCTTGCCGGCGAACGGATTGGCCAGGGTCAACTGATCGACCCAGTGGATCGCGCCAAAACCGCCGATGTAGCGATGCCGCACCGGCTTGAGCACCCAGAAATCGAAGTCATGGGCCTTGTGGTAGTTGGCCGAGTCCGGGAAATACCGGTAGTAGCGTTCGGCGGCGGCGGCAATGGCCGCCTCGTCCTCGAGCTTTTCGGCTTCGGCGAGATAGGTCAGACGCCCGACAGCTTGCACATCATCAGCCTCGCGCTCGCCCACCAACAACGAGCACTTGGGGTCTTTTTGCAGGTTGTGGGTGTGCTGGGCAATACGGCTGATCAGGATCAGCGGCCGGCCTTCGGCATCCAGGCAATAAGGCACCACCGAACCAAAGGGGAAGCCGGGCATGGCCTTGGAGTGGGTGGCCAGCGCCCCACGGTATTCCTTGAGCAGTAGTTCTCGTGCATTCTTGGCAACGTGGACGCTCAATTTATGACTCCTTCGATAAATTCCGTCAGAAAACGGACTGGGGCAACCGCTTAAATCTGCTCATAGGACATGCGAATGCATCTCAACGACAAAGTAATCATTATCACCGGCGGTTGCCAGGGCCTGGGCCGCTCCATGGCCGAGTATTTTGCAAGCAAAGGTGCCCATCTGGCACTGGTGGACCTCAATCAGGAAAAGCTCGACGCGGCCGTGGCTGCCTGCCAGTCCCACGGTGTCACCGCACGCAGCTATCTGTGCAATGTGGCAGATGAAGATCAGGTAACTCATACCGTAGCGCAGATCGCCGAGGATTTCGGCGCGATCCACGGTTTGATCAACAACGCCGGGATCCTGCGTGATGGCCTGTTGCTCAAGGTCAAGGACGGCGAAATGACCAAGATGAGCCTGGCCCAGTGGCAGGCGGTGATCGACGTCAACCTGACCGGCGTGTTCCTCTGCACCCGCGAAGTGGCAGCAAAAATGGTGGAGCTGAACAACCAGGGCGCCATTATCAACATCTCGTCGATCTCCCGCGCGGGTAACGTGGGCCAGACCAACTATTCGGCGGCCAAGGCCGGCGTGGCCGCAGCGACGGTGACCTGGGCCAAGGAACTGGCGCGCTATGGCATTCGCGTGGCGGGTATTGCGCCGGGCTTTATCGAGACCGAGATGACGCTGGGCATGAAGCCTGAAGCGCTGGAGAAGATGACGTCGGGGATCCCGCTCAAGCGCATGGGCCGCCCGGAAGAAATCGCCCATTCGGCGGCGTACATCTTCGAGAACGACTATTACACCGGGCGCATCCTGGAGCTGGATGGCGGGCTGCGGTTGTAACTGACACCGCAAAATCTCGTGTAGGGCCGGGCTTGTGTGGGAGCTGGCTTGCCTGCGATAGCATCGCCTCGGTAATACTGAGAAACCGCGGTGGCGCTATCGCAGGCAAGCCAACTCCTACATTCCAGTTACCAGGTCACGCCAAACCCTGCGGTGTAACGGGTCTTGCTCAGGCTGCTGTCCGAGGCGCCGCTGATGATGTCGCGCTCGGCCTTGAGATTGAGCGAAGCCCATTCGGTGACTTTATAGCGCAGGCCCATTTCGGCATCGAGGGCGTAGTCGGCCGGACCGGCCAGGGGTTTGCCCACTTCGCCGTTGGTGAAGAACTCCACGGTCTTGCCGATCAGGTAACGGTTGTAGTCCCACTTCATGGCCAGGGAATAGAAGTTGTCCTTGCCGCCGTCCTGGTACTCATAGTCAGTGCGGTTGAGCAGCGAGCCCAGGGAGAACGCTCCCAGTTCATCGTCCCAGAACTGATAACCCGGACCGGTACCGACGGTGCGCTGGCGACGCAGGTCTTCAACCTTGTCGTGCTTGTAGGTCAAGCGCCCCTGCCAGAACCACTGGTCGGTAATAAAGCGGTCCAGCGCGTACTCGGCGCTCCAGTTGTCGGTGGTGACCACATCGTTCTGGAATTCGCGGTTGTATTCGCCTTCGGCAATATGCCGCCACTTGCCGTGACGGGCGGTGGTCTTGAAGTCGATGTCGTAGTCGTCGGTGTCTTTTTCCGCACGCTTGTAGTCCAGCGCCACGTCGACATTGCCCTTCCACACCAGATCCTCGATCACCGGCTTTGGCTTGATGATCTGCTGGATGCTGGCCAACTCCACCGTCTTGGGAGCCTCGCCGTTGGCCAGGATCACCTTGCCATCCTCGGCCGGGTGCAGGGACTTGGCCTTCTCGCCGGTGTAGGCGTCTTGCTTGACCAGCAGCTCCTGGTCGCTTTCCAGGGTTTTCACCTGTTTCCAGTCCACCGGGATCGCCCCGGCGTATTCAGTCTGGATCAACAGCTTGCCGCCGTCGAAAACCTTGATCTTGCCGGTCAGGCGATCACCGTTTTTCAACCAGATGGTATCGGCCAGCACAGGGGTAGAGGCAGTAAAAACAGCGAGGCACAGCAGGGTTCTGGACAACATAAGCGGTTACGGGGCTCAAGTTTGGCGAAAAAAGGGGCATTATCGGCGTAGCTGAAGTCTTAGCAAGGACTGACTCAAGGTTTTCTATTGAGTTCAATTCTCAACGCCATCTTTACAGATGTTTCTTACATAGAAACGACTGATTTCAACCGAGCCAGCCAGAACAGTGAACGAGCCCGTCGAAGCGCCGCAAACCCCGTCCGAAATGCGCCGTACCGCGCTGTACCTGACCTTGGCCCAAGTGCCCGAAGGCTGCGTGGTGAGTTATGGCGAACTGGCGCACCTGGCTGGACTGGGGCGTGCCGCACGCTTTGTAGGCCGCACCCTGAGCCAGCTACCAGAGGGTTCGAAATTGCCCTGGCACCGGGTGGTCGCCGCCGGCGGTCGGATAAGTCTGCCGGCGGGCAGCGCTTCAGGTGATGAACAACGTGCGCGTTTGCGCAGCGAAGGTGTCAGTATCCTGAACAATCGCGTTGATATTCAGCGCCATGGCTGGCGCCCGGTAGAGCACAGCGGTTAGAGTGCGCGCTTTGTTTCCGTAAATCTGAGGCAGACTCCAGCCCATGCCCCGTAAAACCTGGCGCGCCGCGCTCGCTGCCTATGCCAGCCCCTCGACGTTAGTGCTGTTATTGCTCGGCTTTGCCGCCGGTCTTCCTTACATGTTGGTGTTCTCGACGCTCTCAGTCTGGTTGCGCGAAGCCGGTGTGGCACGCGAGACCATTGGCTATGCGAGCCTGATCGGCCTGGCATATGCGTTCAAGTGGGTCTGGTCACCCCTGCTGGACCAATGGCGCCTGCCGCTATTGGGCAAGTTGGGTCGTCGTCGTTCCTGGTTGGTGCTGTCCCAATCCCTGGTAATTCTCGGCTTGATCGGTATGGGCTTCTGCGACCCGCAGAAACACCTGTCGTGGCTGATCGCCATTGCCGTTATCGTCGCGTTCGCCTCCGCAACCCAAGACATCGCGGTAGACGCCTATCGCCTGGAAATCGCCGATGACAGCCGCCAGGCCGCGCTGGCCGCCAGCTATATGTCCGGCTACCGCATCGCCGCCCTGCTGGCCACGGCGGGCGCGCTGTTCTTTGCCGAAGGCTTTGGTTCCACCGGCTTCAACTACAAGCATTCGGCGTGGACCGGCACCTACGTGCTGTTCGGCGTGTTGATGATCCCTGCCCTGCTCACCAGCTTTTTCATGCGTGAACCCGATGTGCCCCTGCGCACCCAGTTGCAGGCCGGGCGCTACACGTTTGCCCACCAACTGATGTCGGTGTTTGTGCTGATCGTCCTGCTGGTGTCGGTCCCGGCGATGTTCACCCAGTTGTACAACACCGATTTCGCCAGCGTGCTGTTCGAAGGCGTAAGCCTGCTCGACCTGCTGCTGGAAGACCGCGCCTTCCTGCGCGCCATCCTCTATATCACCCTCACCGCCCTGTGCCTCTCGGCCATGGGCCGTCGAGGCCTGGCGCCGGTGCTGACGCCGGTCAACGACTTTATCCTGCGCTACCGCTGGCAGGCCCTGTTGCTGCTGGGGCTGATCGCCACCTACCGCATGTCGGACACGGTGATGGGCGTGATGGCCAACGTGTTCTATATCGACCAGGGGTTCACCAAGGACCAGATCGCCAGTGTCAGCAAGATCTTCGGCCTGATCATGACCCTGGTCGGCGCTGGCATGGGTGGCCTGTTGATCGTGCGATTCGGCATCCTGCCGATCCTGTTTATCGGTGGCATCACCTCGGCCGGCACCAACTTGCTGTTCCTGATGCTCGCCGACATGGGCGCCGACCTGCAGATGCTGATCTTCACCATTTCCCTGGACAACTTCAGCTCGGGCCTGGCGACCTCGGCGTTCGTCGCCTACCTGTCGAGCCTGACCAACCTGAAGTTCTCCGCCACCCAATACGCCCTGCTCAGCTCGATCATGTTGCTGTTGCCACGATTGATCGGTGGTTACTCGGGGGTCATGGTGGAAAAGTTCGGCTATCACAACTTCTTCCTGATCACCGCGATGCTCGGTGTGCCGACACTGCTGCTGATTGCCTTGCATTGGTACCAGGAAAGCCGGCGGATCCGTTTGAACCCGCCCGAAGAAGGCTGATACCTGTGGGGGTTGGCTAAAGCCAGCACCCCACAGAAATCCAGTCACCACCTGATGCCTGTACTCTGGCGGCGACCGCCCGTACAATCCCAGGTCACTTCAAGTCCAAGCAACCGACAACGGCCTACCATGCGCACCAGTCAATATTTGCTCGCCACACAGAAAGAAACGCCTTCCGACGCGGTCGTGATCAGCCACCAGCTGATGCTGCGCGCCGGTATGATCCGCAAACTGGCCTCTGGCCTGTACACCTGGCTGCCCATGGGCTTGAAGGTGATGCGCAAGGTCGAAGCGATCGTTCGCGAAGAAATGAACGCCGCCGGCTCTCTGGAAGTATTGATGCCGAGCACTCAGCCGGCTGAACTGTGGCAGGAATCCGGGCGCTGGGAAGAGTACGGCCCTGAGTTGCTGCGCTTCAAGGATCGTCATGGTCGCGACTTCTGCGCAGGCCCGACCCATGAAGAAGTGATCACCGACCTGATGCGCAACGAGTTGAGCAGCTACAAACAGCTGCCCCTCAACCTGTATCAGATCCAGACCAAGTTCCGTGACGAAATCCGCCCACGCTTCGGCTTGATGCGTGGCCGCGAGTTCATCATGAAGGACGCCTATTCGTTCCACGCCGATCAGCCTTCGCTGCAGGTCACCTATGACCGCATGCACCAGGCCTATTGCAACGTGTTCACCCGCCTGGGCCTGAAATTCCGTCCGGTCGAAGCGGACAACGGCTCCATAGGCGGCGCGGGCTCCCATGAGTTCCACGTGCTGGCAGAGTCCGGCGAAGACGATATCGTCTTCAGCGACGGCTCCGACTACGCAGCCAACATCGAGAAAGCCGAAGCGGTGCCACGGGAAACTTCCCGTCCTGCGCCGGCTGAAGAACTGCGCCTGGTCGATACCCCAGACACCAAGACCATTGCGGCCCTGGTCGAAAAATTCAATCTGCCGATTGAAAAGACCATCAAGACCCTGATCGTGCATGCCGAGGAAGAAGGCAAGTTGATCGCTCTGGTGATCCGTGGCGACCACGAACTCAACGAAATCAAGGCTGCCCAGCAACCTGGCGTCGCCAGCCCGCTGGTCATGGCCTCGGACGCCGAACTGCGTGACGCCATTGGCGCCGGCGCCGGCTCCCTGGGCCCACTGAACCTGCCATTGCCGATCATCATCGACCGCTCGGTCGAGCTGATGAGCGACTTCGGTATCGGTGCCAACATCGATGACAAGCACTACTTCGGCGTCAACTGGGAGCGTGACCTGCCGGTTCCAACCGTGGCCGACCTGCGCAACGTGGTGGCCGGTGATCCAAGCCCGGACGGCAAGGGCACCCTGGAAATCAAGCGCGGTATCGAAGTGGGGCACATCTTCCAGCTGGGCAACAAGTACAGCAAGGCGATGAAGTGCGAAGTGCTGGGCGAAAACGGCAAGCCGGTGACCCTGGAAATGGGCTGCTATGGCATTGGCGTTTCCCGCGTGGTGGCCGCTGCCATCGAGCAGAACCACGACGACAAAGGCATTATCTGGAGCGACACCCTGGCGCCGTTCCAGATCGCCCTGGTACCGCTGCGCTACGAAACCGAGCAGGTTCGCGAAGCCACCGACAAACTGTATGCCGAACTGACGGCCGCCGGTTTCGAAGTGCTGCTGGATGATCGCGACAAGAAGACCAGCCCGGGCATCAAGTTTGCCGACATGGAACTGATTGGCATCCCTCACCGGATCGTGGTCAGTGACCGCGGCCTGGCCGATGGCAATCTGGAATACAAGAGCCGGACCGAAGCCGAAGCCCAACCGTTGCCGGTGGCTGACGTGCTGCCCTTCCTTCAGGCGCGTATTCGTCGCTGAAAACCAGATCAAGAGAAGTCATGTTCAAGCGAAACACCAAAGCCCTGGGGGGCGCCGCCTTGTGCGGCGCCCTGCTGGTCAGCGGCTGCGCCAATCACATGTCGCAGCGTAGCGAGCACGAGGAACGGATCGAGCGCAAATTGCTCGACCACAGCCTGCAGATTGATGTCGGCGAACCCAAAGTACTTGAGCTGCCGCAACGCCGCGTGCGTATTCATGAACAGCGGACTTTCGAAGTCACTGAGTTTGAAGTCACGCGCCACTATGATCGCTACACGCCCTACCAGCCCTGGCGCGAACTCTATGAGATCCCGCTGGGTGCCGTGGCAGTGGTCGCGGGCGCCGGGGCCAACGTGGCGAACATCTTTGCCCTGGGCAACCTGCCCGACAGCATGACCCATGACTGGATCAGCTACGGCGTGGCCGGGCTCAACCCGTTCATGAACGTGCAGTCACACGGCCGGGCGCAGCAGAACCTGGCAGGCATCGACGAAATCCAGCGTGACCGCCGCCTGGAATACACCAGCCTGCCGTGGAGCGAGCGACCGGTGCAGGTCAAGGCCGGCAAGCAGACCCACGAGATGACCACCGACCGCAATGGCGTCCTGCGCCTGAACCTGCTGGACAGCCCGTTTGCCGAGCAGGACCTGAGCCAGGTCCGCACCTTGCGGATCAGCATTGAAGATGCCCAGGACGACGTGCACTCGGACTCATCCCTGGCCATCAGCACCACTTTGCGCGGCAAGCTGCTGGAAGCCCATGCCTTGATCTACGACGACCTGGAGGATGACGAAGTCAGCCAATGGGTGCATCGGGTCAAGCGCTTGTCGGAGCTGGGCCTGGAAGAAGAAGCCAGCGAACTGGAACAGAGCCTGATTGAACTGACGCGCAATGATCCGGAGTTGCAGCAGGAATTTCTCAAGGCGCTGACCCAGGATGGCGGCCGTCTGGTGGCTGACCCGGGTACCCGCTGAGGCAGCACTCAATGTAGGAGCGGGCTTGTGTGGGAGCGGGCTTGCCCGCGATAGCGGAGTGTCAGGTTAGATTTATTCGACTGACCCACTGCCATCGCGGGCAAGCCCGCTCCCACATAAGGCCCACCTTCAGCCGTCTACCAGGACAGCTCCAGCTGTTCATTGCCCATGCTCAAATCGAGCAAGCGCACACCAATCCCCAGCAATCGCACCGGCTTACCCCCGCGATTGAACGCCTGGGTCAGCAACTGCCGGTAACTCTCCAGGTCCCGCCCTGCCCCCGCCTGTTCCAGGGTGGTCTGGGTAAAATCATGGAACTTCACTTTGACAAAGGGTTTACCCGGCCGATAACTGCTGTCGATACGCTGCATGCGCCCGGCCAGGGTCTCCATCAGCTCAGGGAGTTTTTCCAGGCAACTGGGCAGGTCCGGTAGATCGACATCGTAGGTATTCTCTACGCTGATGGATTGCCGGCGGCTGTCGTTATGCACCGCACGGTCATCAATCCCACGCGCCAAACTCCATAACCGCTCACCAAAACTGCCGAATTCCCGCACCAGCGCCAACTTGTTCCACTCGCGCAGTTGCAGGCAGTCCTCTATTCCCAGCCGCGCCAGTTTTTCAGCAGTGACCTTGCCGACGCCATGCAACTTGCTCACGGGCAGCGCCGAAACAAAGTCCTCCACCTGATCCGGGGTGATCACAAACAGTCCATTGGGCTTTTTCCAGTCGCTGGCGATCTTGGCCAGGAACTTGTTCGGCGCCACCCCCGCAGAAACCGTGATATGCAACTGATTGGAGACCCGCCGACGGATATCCTGGGCAATACGCGTGGCGCTGCCGCCGAAATGCGCGCAATCGGAAACATCCAGATAGGCTTCGTCCAGCGACAACGGCTCGATCAGATCGGTGTAGTCACGGAAAATCGTGTGGATTTCTTTCGATGCTTCTTTATAGGCATCCATACGCGGCTTGACGATGGTCAGGTCGGGGCACAGTTTCAACGCATGGCGCGAAGACATGGCCGACCGCACGCCATAGGCCCGCGCCTCGTAATTGCAGGTGGCGATCACCCCGCGCCGGTCCGCCGAGCCACCTACCGCCAGGGGCTTTTGCGCCAGGCTCGGGTTATCCCGCATTTCGATGGCAGCGTAGAAGCAGTCACAGTCGACGTGGATGATTTTGCGCTGCGTCATATAAAGAGAGGCGTGATCAGGACATAAAGTGGACGGATCGCCAGTATCGCATTCACACCTGTATATAGCACCAGTACTTTGAATCATCTGACAAAGCGGTAGGAAAAAGCCCGGATGAATTTATTTTCTCAATCGAAGAACACGCCCCAATAGAGCTGGAAGCCACGGCCAGACTGGCCGCAAACCGTTCCAGCAGTTGATTTGGAGAGCTAAGCGATTGAAGCACAAGCGCTTTTCTTTGAATCCGCGGTTGACACAGTGTCATTCCTCTGTAGAATGCCGACACACAGACGCGGGATGGAGCAGTCTGGTAGCTCGTCGGGCTCATAACCCGAAGGTCGTCGGTTCAAATCCGGCTCCCGCAACCAAACATCAAGAAAGGCTACTCGAAAGAGTGGCCTTTTTTGTGCGCGCAGGTTTTTGCCCTGCCGCCTGATGCAATATGCCGACGCAGTGAAAAGTCGTGTTCAATCGAGCACTTAGGCTAATTTGCAGTTATTTGGCCCTTTATGCCATTAACGGTTGACACCTCGTCGTTGCGCTGTAGAATGCCGCCCACAGACGCGGGATGGAGCAGTCTGGTAGCTCGTCGGGCTCATAACCCGAAGGTCGTCGGTTCAAATCCGGCTCCCGCAACCAAACATCAAGAAAGGCTACTCGAAAGAGTGGCCTTTTTTGTGTCTGATGGAAAAGTTCTTTTGAAACAATGGCATGGCATCTTAGATGAAACCGCCCATGGGTTTCAGAGCCCGTCCATTTGCAAGCTATGCTCATGTGTCGAGCCCATTTTTGCGCGACCAATGGACGCTGTCGCCGGACCCGGTGATCCGCGTTACTATTTGTAATTATTTTGTACATAGGGATTGGTAACTTGGCTGGATACCCCCATCCTGTCGCGCACAATCCACGAGGTGATTGATGCGCGCCAATTCGTCTGAACCACAAGACACCGTCACAGCCACACAACCGATCGCCCCCACCCGTCTGCGCTGGCTGGATCTGTTGAGCAAGTATCGCCAACCCATTGGGCTGGCGGTCACTTTGCTGCTGTTTGCCATTGCCTTGATCGCTTGCCGCCACTTGCTGCTAGAGCTGGACCTTTACGCCCTCCACGACTCGATCCTGGAAGTGCCGAAGCCCGCCTTGCTGGGCGCCTTCGCCGCCGCAATTGCCGGTTTCATCATTCTATTGGGCTACGAATTTTCCGGCGCACGCTACGCCGGGGTAAAACTGCCGGCCAAGACTTTGGCCTACGGCGGCTTTACCGCGTTCGCCATTGGCAATGCGATTGGCCTGTCGATGCTGTCCGGCGGCTCGGTGCGCTACCGCTTATATGCACGGCATGGCGTCGGGGCTTCGGAAGTTGCCCGGATGACCGTGTTTGCCAGCCTGGCCCTGGGTTGTGCCCTACCGCCGCTCGCCGCCCTGGCCACCCTCAGCAACCTGCCCGCCGCCTCCAATGCCCTGCACTTACCCGCAACGTTGCTCGGCGGGATCGCCGGTGCGGTGCTATTGCTCTCGATCGTACTGTGTATCGGGATTTACCGCCGTCGACTGCCAGAACAGCCCTATCCCGACAACCTGCTGGTCCGGGCCGGCCGCCGCACCTTGCGCCTGCCAGGGCGCCGACTGACCTTCCTGCAATTGATCATCACCGCCCTGGACGTCGCCGCCGCCGCTACCGTGCTTTATCTGCTGCTGCCAGAAGCGCCGCCATTCGGTCCGTTCCTGCTGGTTTACCTGCTGGCACTTGCCGCCGGTGTCCTGAGCCATGTACCAGGCGGCGTTGGGGTATTCGAAGCGATCCTGCTGGCCGCATTTGCCGATACGCTCGGCGCCGCACCGCTGGCCGCCGCACTGCTGCTGTACCGCATGATCTACGTGGTGCTGCCGCTGTTGATCGCGTGCATCTTCCTACTGATCAGCGAGGCTCAGCGTCTGTTCCAGACCCAGCAGAGCCTGCGGGTGGCCTCGGGCCTCGCGGCACCGGTGTTGGCCGTGCTGGTTTTTTTGTCCGGGGTGGTGCTGCTGTTCTCCGGCGCCACCCCGGAAATCGACTCACGCCTGGAAAACATCGGCTTCCTGATTCCCCACCGCCTGATTGACGCCTCGCACTTTGGCGCCAGCCTGATCGGCGTGCTGTGCCTGTTGCTGGCCCAGGGCCTGCGTCGGCGCCTGTCGGCAGCGTGGATGCTGACCATGGTGCTGCTGCTGGTGGGCGCCCTGCTCTCACTGCTCAAAGGCTTCGACTGGGAAGAAGCCAGCCTGATGACCATAACCGCCGTGCTGCTAGCGATCTTCCGCCGCTCGTTCTACCGTGCCAGCCGCCTGACCGAGTTGCCGTTCTCGCCGCTGTACCTGGTGGCCAGCGTCTGCGTGCTCGGTGCGTCGATCTGGCTGCTGCTGTTTGCCTATCAGGATGTGCCTTATAGCCATCAACTGTGGTGGCAGTTCACCCTCGACGCCAACGCCCCGCGTGGCCTGCGCTCACTGCTGGGTGCCGCGATCCTGTTGGTGATTGTCTCGCTGACCTGGCTGTTGCGCACCGCCCGCCCGGTGATCCACCTGCCGAGCGCCGATGAGCTGGAGCGGGCCACCAAGATCCTGATGGCCTCGTCGCAACCCGACGGCGGCCTGGCCCTGACCGGCGACAAGGCCCTGCTATTCCACCCCAACGACGAAGCCTTCCTGATGTATGCCCGCCGTGGCCGCAGCCTGGTGGCGCTGTACGACCCGATCGGCCCGACCCAGCCACGGGCCGAGATGATCTGGCAGTTCCGCGACCTGTGCGACATCCATCACGCCCGCCCGGTGTTCTACCAGGTGCGCGCAGAGAACCTGCCCTTCTATATGGACATCGGCCTGACGGCGATCAAGCTGGGCGAAGAAGCCCGGGTCGATCTCAAGCGCTTTGACCTGGAAGCCAAGGGCAAGGAGATGAAGGACCTGCGCTACACCTGGAACCGCGGGACGCGGGACGGCCTGTCCCTGGAAATCTTCGAGCCGGGGCAGGCGCCCATGGACGCGCTGAAAGTCATTTCCGATGCCTGGCTGACCGGCAAGAACGTGCGGGAAAAGGGCTTCTCCCTCGGCCGTTTCAGCGATGAATACCTCAAGCATTTTCGCATCGCGGTGATTCGCTTCGAGGGGCAGCCGGTGGCCTTCGCCAACCTGCTGGAGACCTACAGCCATGACCTGGCCAGCCTGGACCTGATGCGCGCGCACCCCGACGCGCCAAAGCAGACCATGGAGTTCATGATGATCGGCTTGATCCAGCATTATAAAAGCCACAACTATGCACGCTTCAGCCTCGGCATGGTGCCGTTGTCGGGCCTGCAACCGCGTCGTGGCGCACCGCTGACCCAGCGCCTGGGCTCGATGGTGTTCCGCCGTGGCGAGCAACTGTATAACTTCCAAGGTTTGCGCCGCTTCAAAGACAAGTTCCAGCCTGACTGGGAACCTCGTTACATGGCCGTGCCCGCAGGACTTGATCCGCTGGTGGCACTGGCCGATACCGCCGCCCTGATCGCGGGCGGCTTGACTGGATTGGTGAAACGCTGATGATTCGACGCTCCTGGCGGTATGTATTGGCAGGTCTGGTGGTGCTGGCCCTGATCCTGGGTGGCGGCTACTGGTACTGGAATCGCCCTGCTCCTCAACCGACCCTGGAACAGTTGCCCCAGGCCGACGGCTCGAGCATGACCCGCGTAACACCTGGCACTACCACCAAGGCCCGCGTAGTGGTCGCCGTGATGGCCGACGCCAGCCTGACCGATCACCAACTGATTGCCTTGAGCCAGGGCGGCAGCGCCCAGATCGTGCAAGTGATCCTGCCCAAGGAAGACTGCAAACTGCAGGAACAAGCCCTGCAAGCGGCCTTGGGTCAACTCAAGGGCCCGGCCACCCTGGTCAGCGGCATCGGCCCCGGCGCCGGCCTGGCCTGGCGCTGGCTGGCGACGCAGAACGACGACAAGGCCAACGCCATCTCGGTGGGCTTTGCCCTGGTCCAGGAAGGTTGCACGGACCCACTGCCCAAAACCGCCGCCCACGGCAACTGGCTGGTGGCCTGGAACGACAACCCCGACGACGAAAGCGCCAGTTTCGTACGCGACACCCCGCGTGCCACCACCAGCATCAGCGACTACGACATCAACTACCCGCAAGTGCTGAACAATGAACTGCGCAAGCAACTGGTGGGTTCGGACAATGGCGGCCTGGCGATCCCGGTGGTCGAAGTGCCGGCCGGCCAGGCCAAGGACACCGTGACCCTGTTCCTCTCCGGCGACGGCGGCTGGCGCGACCTGGACCGCGACGTGGCCGGCGAAATGGCGAAGATCGGCTACCCGGTGGTCGGCGTCGACACCCTGCGCTACTACTGGCAGCACAAAAGCCCGGAACAGAGCGCCAAAGACCTGACCGAGCTGATGCAGCACTACCGGCAGAAATGGGGCACCAAACGCTTTGTGCTGACGGGTTACTCGTTCGGTGCCGATGTACTGCCAGCTATCTACAACCGCCTGCCGGAAGCCGAACAGCAGCGGGTCGACGCCATTATCCTGCTGGCCTTTGCCCGCACCGGCAGCTTCGAAATCGAAGTGGAAGGCTGGCTGGGCAACGCCGGCAAGGAAGCCGCCACCGGCCCGGAAATGGCCAAGCTGCCAGCGGCCAAGGTGGTGTGCATCTACGGTGAGGAAGAAGTCGACGAGAGCGGCTGCACCGACAAGACCGCCGTGGGCGAAGCCATGAAGTTACCGGGCGGCCATCACTTCGACGAAAACTACCCGGCATTGGCCAAGCGCCTGGTGGATATCATCGAGAAGCGTCAGGTCAAGGCAGAGTAACGTCTGATGGACTCGGTCAATGTGGGAGCTGGCTTGCCTGCGATGACGCCAGTAGGCACGCCCCGGGGTGCCAGGTGTTCATCTGTCATCATGAACCCTCGCAGGCAAGCCAGCGCCCACAGTTGATCGCATTGCAGGTTAATAGCCAGCACAACAAAAAGCCCCCGCTGCCGCAAGGCAACGGGGGCTTTTTGTTGGATCTACATTTCTACCTGGGTGCCCAACTCAATCACCCGGTTCACCGGCAGCTTGAAGAAGCGCAGGTTGCCGTTGGCGTTCTTCAGCATGAAAGCAAACAACCCTTCGCGCCAGCGCGCCATGCCTTCGAGCTTGGAGGCGATGACCGTCTCGCGGCTGAGGAAGTAGGTGGTGCGCATAGGGCTGAAGTCCAGGTCGTCCAGATGGCACAGCTTCAGGGCTTCGGGCACGTCCGGCTCATCGGTAAAGCCAAAGTGCAGGATCACGCGGAAGAAACCGTCGCCATAGGAATCCACCTCGAAACGGCGCTGGGCCGGAACGCGCGGGATATCTTCATAGACCACCGTCAGCAGCACCACCTGCTCGTGCAGCACCTGGTTATGCAACAGGTTATGCAGCAAGGCGTGGGGCACCGCGTCCGGGCGGGCGGTGAGGAACACCGCCGTGCCCTGCACGCGATGGGGCGGCTGGACGCGGATGCTGCTGATAAAGATCGGCAGCGGCAGCCCGCCCTCGTCCAGGCGCTCTACCAGTAATTGCTTGCCGCGCTTCCAGGTGGTCATCAGCACAAACAGCACGATCCCCGCCAATACCGGGAACGCACCGCCCTGCACTACTTTCGGCACGTTGGCCGCAAAGAACAGGCCATCCACCAGCAAAAAGCCCAGCAACACCGGGACTGCCAGGACCGGCGGCCATTTCCACAGCAACAGCATCACCGCGGAGACGAGGATCGTGGTCATCAGCATGGTCCCGGTCACGGCCACCCCGTAGGCCGAGGCCAGGGCGCCCGAAGACTCGAAGCCCAGCACTAGCAGGATCACGCCAACCATCAGCGACCAGTTCACCGCGCCAATGTAGATCTGGCCTTGCTCGGCGCTGGAGGTGTGCTGGATATGCATGCGCGGGATGTAACCAAGCTGGATCGCCTGGCGCGTCAACGAGAACGCACCGGAAATCACCGCCTGGGAAGCAATCACCGTGGCCAGGGTGGACAAGCCCACCAGCGGCAGCAGTGCCCAGCTTGGCGCCAGCAGGTAGAACGGGTTGCGCGCGGCCTCGGGGTCACCCAGCAGCATCGCGCCCTGGCCAAAATAGTTGAGCACCAGGGCCGGCAGCACCAGGATAAACCAGGCGCGGGCAATGGGTTTGCGGCCGAAATGGCCCATGTCGGCATACAGCGCTTCGGCACCGGTCAGGGCCAGCACCACGGCGCCGAGGATCGCCACGCCGATACCCGGGTGGACCATGAAGAAGCGCACGCCCCACATCGGGTTCATCGCGTTAAGCACTTCAGGGTGCTGGACGATGCCATAGATACCCAGGCCACCCAGCACCAAAAACCAGGTGACCATCACCGGCCCGAACAGCTTGCCGATGCGGTCGGTGCCATGCTTCTGGATCAGGAACAGCCCCACCAGCACCACCAGTGACACGGGTACGACCCAATGCTCCAGGCCGTCGAACGCCAGTTCCAGGCCCTCGATGGCCGACAACACGGAAATCGCCGGGGTGATCATGCTGTCGCCATAGAACAACGCCGCGCCGCACAGGCCGCACACCACCAGGAAACTGCGCAGCCGCGGGTGATTGCCCGCCGCCCGTCGGGCCAACGCCGTCAGGGCCATGATGCCGCCCTCGCCCTGGTTGTCGGCGCGCAGCACGAACAACATGTACTTGATGGACACCACCCAGATCAGCGACCAGAAAATCAGCGCCAGGATCCCCAGCACGCCGTCATGATTGACCTGGACCCCGTAATTGCCGGAAAACACCTCTTTAAGGGTGTAGAGCGGGCTGGTGCCGATATCGCCATAAACCACCCCGACCGCCGCCACCAACATGCCGATTGGCTTTGCACTGGAATGCCCGGCACCTGCCGCCTGACTATTTACCTGACCCATCAACCACTCCTGCCCTTTTGACCTGAGGTCTTTTATAAACAGCACAGCTATACACTTAAGCCCAACGCTAAGCTATACACAGCGCGTGCTGCTGTACTTCTAGTAACAGATTATTTGTTGACTACCGATCTACCCCCGGTGCAACGGCGCGCAGCATAACGCAGCACTCGTCGTATTTCCCTGCATAAAGCTGGTCAAGCGCGTTTCCCGTCGCTAGAATTGCGCACTTTTTGATCAGAGGCACATCAAGTGCCCATCCGTTGCCCTGTCGTGCCCGACTGGCGGCGTCATTCAATACCGAGGTTAGACATGTCCACCACCATCGCAAAAGCCAACCCAAAGGTTGGCTTTGTTTCCCTGGGTTGCCCGAAGGCTCTGGTCGACTCCGAGCGCATCCTCACGCAACTGCGCATGGAAGGCTACGACGTTGTGTCCACCTACCAGGACGCTGACGTGGTGGTGGTCAACACCTGTGGCTTCATTGACTCGGCCAAGGCAGAGTCCCTGGAAGTGATCGGCGAAGCCATCAAGGAAAACGGCAAGGTCATCGTCACCGGCTGCATGGGCGTGGAAGAAGGCAATATCCGCAACGTGCACCCAAGCGTGCTGGCGGTGACCGGTCCGCAGCAGTACGAGCAGGTGGTCAACGCCGTGCACGATGTGGTGCCACCGCGCCAGGACCACAACCCGCTGATCGACCTGGTGCCACCCCAGGGCATCAAGCTGACCCCGCGTCACTATGCGTACCTGAAGATTTCCGAAGGCTGCAACCACAGTTGCAGCTTCTGCATCATCCCGTCGATGCGCGGCAAGCTGGTCAGCCGCCCGGTGGGCGATGTACTGGACGAGGCCCAGCGCCTGGTCAAGTCCGGGGTCAAAGAGCTGCTGGTGATCTCCCAGGACACCAGTGCCTACGGCGTCGACGTGAAGTACCGCACCGGTTTCTGGAACGGCGCGCCGGTGAAAACCCGCATGACCGAACTGTGCGAAGCCCTGAGCAGCCTGGGTGTGTGGGTGCGCCTGCACTACGTGTACCCGTACCCGCACGTCGACGAACTGATCCCGTTGATGGCCGCCGGCAAGATCCTGCCGTACCTGGACATCCCGTTCCAGCACGCCAGCCCCAAAGTACTCAAGGCCATGAAACGCCCGGCCTTCGAAGACAAGACCCTGGCGCGGATCAAGAACTGGCGCGAGATCTGCCCGGACCTGATCATCCGCTCGACCTTTATCGTGGGCTTCCCCGGCGAAACCGAAGAAGACTTCCAGTACCTGCTGGACTGGCTGACCGAAGCCCAACTGGACCGCGTCGGCTGCTTCCAGTACTCGCCGGTGGAAGGCGCCCCGGCCAACCTGCTGGACCTGGCGGTGGTGCCGGATGATGTCAAGCAGGACCGTTGGGAGCGTTTCATGGCCCATCAACAGGCCATCAGCTCGGCCCGCCTGCAACTGCGCATCGGCAAGGAAATCGAAGTGCTGATCGACGAAGTGGACGAGCAAGGCGCGGTCGGCCGCTGCTTCTTCGACGCGCCGGAAATCGACGGTAATGTATTTATCGACGATGCCAGCGGCCTCAAGCCCGGCGACAAGGTCTGGTGCACGGTCACCGACGCCGACGAGTACGACCTCTGGGCGCAAAAACGCGACTAAGCGGTAAAAAATTGAAAAAGCCCTGCTTCTGGACAAGATGCGGGGCTTTTTTAGGTCTATCGTTTGCCCCATCACCGCCAACAAGCAGCAAGGAGCAGCGGGCATGGGCCAGCACTCGGTTATCCACACCCCGAAAACCAGCGACTACCCGGAATTGACCCGGATCTGGGAGGCCTCGGTGCGAGCCACCCATGACTTCCTGCCGGATAGCTACATCGAGCGCCTGAGACACTTGGTGCTGACGCGCTACCTGGATGCCGTGATGTTGATCTGCACCAAGGACGCGCGCCAACGGATCACCGGATTTGCCGGCGTTGCGGCGGGCAAGGTGGAAATGCTGTTTATCGACCCGCACTACCGGGGCCAGGGCCTTGGGCAGCAGTTGCTGCAGTATGCGGTTACGTCGATGAATGCCGATGAACTGGACGTCAACGAACAAAACCCCCAGGCCCTGGGCTTCTACCTCAAGCAGGGTTTTGAAGTGATCGGGCGCACCGAGCATGACGGCATGGGCCAGCCCTATCCGTTGCTGCATATGCGTTTGCGCCAGGTGCAGCAAACACGCAGCGGCTGACACAGCCCAAATCAAATGTTGGCGCTGGCTTGCCTGCGCCCACAAAAAGCAACTGCAGCGAAATGGGGCCGGGATTAACCGGCTCCAGGCAGGTACAATAGCCGCCCCCTTTTGTTACGGCCCTTGTCATGACTGACCCCATACGCCTCTCCAAACGCCTTATCGAACTGGTCGGTTGCTCCCGTCGGGAGGCCGAGCTGTTCATCGAAGGCGGCTGGGTCTCGGTAGATGGCGAAGTGATTGATGAGCCACAGTTCAAGGTCACGACACAAAAAGTCGAACTTGATCCCGAGGCCAAGGCCACGGCTCCAGAGCCTGTGACTATCCTGTTTCATGCACCGGTTGGTGTGGATGTCGACAGCGCGATGCAGTCCCTGAGCGCCGAAACCCTGTCTGAAGAGCACCGCTTCAGCAAGCGCCCGCTCAAGGGCCACTTCCTGCGCCTGACCGCCAGCGCCGATCTGCAGGCTAAGGCCAGCGGCCTGTTGGTGTTTACCCAGGACTGGAAAATCCTGCGCAAGCTGACGGCCGATGCCGCCAAGATCGAGCAGGAGTATGTGGTTGAGGTCTCCGGCGACGTGGCAGAGCACGGTCTGAACCGCCTCGCCCATGGCCTGATGTACAAAGGCAAGGAATTGCCTGCGGTCAAAGCCAGCTGGCAGAACGAGAACCGCCTGCGCTTTGCCCTGAAAAACCCGCAGCCCGGCATCATCGCCCTGTTCTGCGAAGCCATTGGCCTGAAGGTTGTGGCCATTCGCCGCATCCGCATTGGCGGCGTGTCCATCGGCAAGGTGCCAGTCGGCCAATGGCGCTACATGTCCGGCAAGGAAAAGTTCTAAGCCACCCTATTTCTCGAGATCGCCCGCCCGGGCGATGTCTACAGTCGAATACCAGGATTGCCCACCATGATTCACAACGACGTACTGCGCAGCGTGCGCTACATGCTCGACATCAGCGACAACAAGATGGTCGAGATCATCAAGATCGGCGGCATGGAAGTGTCCAAGGACGACCTGCTGACCTACCTCAAGAAAGACGAGGAAGAAGGCTTTGTGTTCTGCCCCGACGAAGTCATGGCGCACTTCCTCGATGGCCTGGTGATCTTCAAGCGCGGCAAGGACGAAAGCCGTCCCCCGCAGCCGATCGAAACCCCGGTGACCAACAACATCATCCTCAAGAAGCTGCGCGTGGCCTTCGAGCTCAAGGAAGACGACATGCACGCCATCCTCAAGGCGGCCGAGTTCCCGGTGTCCAAGCCGGAATTGAGCGCACTGTTCCGCAAGTTCGGCCACACCAACTATCGCCCGTGCGGCGACCAGTTGCTGCGTAACTTCCTCAAGGGCCTGACCCTGCGGGTTCGCGCGTAAGCCATGAATTACAACGTCTCACCCGTAGGTTTCGTGCGCTCCTGCTTCAAGGAGAAGTTCGCCATCCCGCGCCAACCCCAACTGGCGCCCGCCGCCAGGGGCGTGTTGGAGTTGGTGGCGCCGTTCGACCAGGGTGAGGCCGTACAGGGCCTGGAGCAGGTCAGCCATGTGTGGCTGCTGTTCCTGTTTCATCAGGCCCTGGAAGACAAGCCGCGCTTGAAAGTGCGCCCGCCGCGCCTGGGTGGCAACACGTCCATGGGCGTATTTGCCACCCGCGCGACCCATCGCCCCAATGGCATCGGTCAGTCGGTGGTGAAGCTGGACAAGGTGGAGCCGGGCCGGCTGTGGATTTCCGGGATCGACTTGCTCGATGGCACGCCGGTCTTGGATATCAAGCCGTATGTACCCTATGCCGACATCATCGACACGGCCACCAACCGCATCGCAAGCAGCGCGCCACAGCTGATTCCCGTGCAGTGGCTGAAGACCGCGCTGCACCAGGCACAAGGACACGCCCAGCGCCTTGGCGAGCCGTTGGTGGAGCTGATTGAGCAGTGCCTGGCACAGGACCCCCGGCCGGCGTATCAGACGCCAGGGCCGGAGCGCGAATATGGTGTGCGGTTCTGGGATGTGGACGTGCGCTGGCACTATCCCGAGGCAGGGGTGATTTGCGTGCTTGAAGTGGTTGCGGCCGAATAAACGCCAAAAACAAATATGGGAGCTGGCCGGTGTGAGAGCTGGCTTGCCTGCGATATAGGCACCTCGGTGTATCAGCTACACCACGGTGATGCCATCGCAGGCAAGCCAGCTCCCCCACCGGGCGGCTCCCACATTTTTATAGTCGTGCTTACTTCTCGACGAACGCACGCTCGATCAAGTAGTCACCCGGCTCACGCATGCGTGGCGAAACCTTCAGGCCGAAGCTGTTCAGCACTTCGCTGGTCTCGTCGAGCATGCTCGGGCTACCGCACAGCATGGCGCGGTCGTCTTCAGGATTGATCGGCGGCAGGCCGATATCACTGAACAGCTTACCGCTGCGCATCAGGTCGGTGAGGCGGCCTTCGTTTTCGAACGGCTCACGGGTCACGGTCGGGTAGTAGATCAACTTTTCACGCAGCGCCTCGCCGAAGAACTCGTTCTGCGGCAGGTGCTCGGTGATGAACTCGCGGTAGGCGACTTCGTTGACGTAACGCACGCCGTGGCACAGGATCACTTTTTCGAAGCGCTCGTAGGTTTCCGGGTCCTGGATCACGCTCATAAAGGGCGCGAGGCCCGTACCGGTGCTGAGCAGGTACAGGTGTTTGCCCGGCTTCAAATCGTCCAGCACCAGGGTGCCCGTCGGTTTTTTGCTGATGATGATCTCGTCGCCTTCCTTCAAGTGCTGCAATTGGGAAGTCAGCGGGCCATCCGGAACCTTGATGCTGAAGAACTCCAGATGCTCTTCCCAGTTAGGGCTGGCGATGGAGTAAGCGCGCATGAGCGGGCGGCCATTGGGCTGTTGCAGGCCGATCATCACGAACTGACCGTTCTCAAAGCGCAGGCCCGGGTCGCGGGTGCACTTGAAGCTGAACAGAGTGTCGTTCCAGTGATGAACACTGAGGACACGCTCGTGGTTCATGTTGCTCATGTACGGGGAACTCCTGGAAATGGGTCAGCGCCAAAAATGATAGGTGCGCAATTGCACAGTATTCTAATGGCGGCGACAATATCTGTTAACTGGATTATTAAGATAAGGGTTATCGGTTATATAGATATGCGATTTACTCTCCGTCAACTGCAAGTCTTCGTCGCCGTCGCCCAGCAGGAAAGCGTGTCTCGCGCTGCTGGCCTTCTGGCCTTATCTCAATCCGCCGCCAGCACCTCGATCACCGAGCTGGAGCGCCAATCCAGCTGCCAATTGTTCGACCGCGCCGGTAAACGCCTGAGCCTCAATGCCCTGGGTCATCAATTGCTGCCCCAGGCGGTGGCGCTGCTGGACCAGGCCAAGGAAATCGAAGACCTGCTCAACGGCAAGTCCGGCTTCGGCTCCCTGGCGGTCGGCGCCACCCTGACCATCGGCAATTACTTGGCGACGCTGCTGATCGGCAGCTTCATGCAGCAGCATCCCGAGAGCCAGGTGAAGCTGCATGTACAGAACACTGCACATATCGTGCATCAGGTCGCGCATTACGAAATTGATCTGGGTCTAATCGAGGGTGACTGCAGCCACCCGGACATCGAGGTGCAAACCTGGGTCGAGGATGAACTGGTGGTGTTCTGCGCGCCCCAGCACCCTCTGGCCCTGCGCGGGCAGGCGACCATGGAGCAGTTGACCCATGAAGCCTGGATCCTGCGGGAACAGGGCTCCGGGACGCGCCTGACGTTTGATCAGGCTATGCGCCATCATCGCAGCGCGCTGAATATTCGCCTGGAGCTGGAGCACACCGAGGCGATCAAGCGCGCAGTGGAGTCGGGATTGGGGATTGGTTGCATTTCCCGGCTGGCACTACGGGATGCGTTCCGGCGCGGCAGCCTGGTGCCGGTGGAGACCCCGGACCTGGACCTGGCCCGGCAGTTCTACTTTATCTGGCATAAACAGAAGTACCAGACCTCGGCCATGCGCGAATTTCTCGAGCTGTGCCGCGCCTTTACCGCCGGGGTACAGCGCAGTGACGAGATCGTGCTGCCGAATATCGCCTAGATCAGGATGACTGCCCACACCACGGTGATCATGGTCAGCGCCACGAATTGCGCGGCGCTGCCCATGTCCTTGGCGTTTTTCGACAGCGGGTGGCGATCCAGGGAAATCCGATCAATCGCCGCCTCCACGGCCGAGTTGAGCAACTCGACAATCAGCGCCAGCAGGCACACGGCAATCAACAGTGCGCGCTCTACGCGGCTGACCGTGAGGAAGAAGCTCACCGGAATCAGGATCACGTTGAGCAGGACCAACTGGCGAAAGGCCGCCTCGCCGGTGAAAGCCGCACGCAAACCATCCAGGGAATAGCCCCCGGCGTTGAAGATACGTTTGATACCGGTTTGACCCTTGAACGGCGACATAGGCAGGCAACTGAGCAAAAAATGATGGAAGGAAGCTAGAGCACGTCAAGTCAAAAAAGCGTGAACAGCGCCGCTCTATTAATGGGAAATTGACTCAAGCTGTTGCAAGAGCAGCGCCGCCTGGGTGCGGGTGCGCACGCCCAGCTTACGGAAAATCGCGGTGACGTGCGCCTTGATGGTCGCCTCGGATACGCTCAGCTCATAGGCGATCTGCTTGTTCAGCAAGCCTTCGCAGACCATGGTCAGCACACGAAACTGCTGGGGCGTCAGGCTGGCGAGCCCTTCCTGGGCGGCCTTGGCTTCGGCAGACACGTTGATTTCTTCAAATGCCTGGGGCGGCCATGAGACATCACCGTCCAGCACCGTACGCACCGCAGCTCGAATCTGCTCCATGGAACTGGACTTGGGGATAAAGCCACTGGCCCCGAACTCACGAGAGCGCACTACCACGTCTGCCTCTTCCTGGGCCGACACCATCACCACCGGAATCTGCGGATATTGCCCGCGCAACAGTACCAGGCCGGAAAACCCGTAGGCGCCGGGCATGTTCAGGTCCAGCAGCACCAGATCCCAATCAGTCTTGTCAGTGAGCTGGGTTTCCAGTTCAGCGATGCTGCCCACTTCAACCAGGCGTACATCCGCGCCCAGCTCCAGCGTAACCGCCTGGTGCAGCGCGCTACGGAACAGCGGATGGTCATCGGCAATCAGGATTTCGTATGTGGCCATTTATTAAATGATCCTGTTTTTTATGGGAGTACCGATGGGTTCGGTGCTCACCAACGTACGAGGTGCCAGCCAGCGGCTGTCACGAACAGTTACGCTTGATGGCATTTTAGCCGCCTCAGGCGATGCAGTGCCATCATGCAAATGTCATCTGGCCGCGAAGTCCTACAGATAAGGTGCAAGACGGGTATGGACACTGTCCGTCGGATCCAGCGCCAACTGGAACTTGGCAGCCAGGTAATGGGTACTGAAAACATCCAGGTAGGCGTCCAGCACTTCGCTGGCCTGCTGGTCCTCGGCCAATTCCAGGCACAAGGCAGCCACTTCGGCAGTGCAGAAATGGTCATCGCGCTTGGAGCGGCGCAACTTGTAGCGCGATAACTGCTCCGGTTCCAGGCTCAGTACCGGCAGGTGCTCCAGATACGGGCTCTTGCGGAACATCTTGCGCGCTTCGCTCCAGGTGCCGTCCAGCAGGATAAACAATGGACGCTTGCCATCCGCCACCTTGACCTCGCTGACCACCCGCTGCGGCGCTACAAACTCGCCGGGGAAGACGATATAGGGCTGCCATTGCGGGTCGGCCAGCAGCGCCAGCAGCTCAGGTTCGACGGCCGTGCGCGCCCAGGGAAAAGCACTTGTATCGTCGATTACATCCGCTATCAGCCAACCGGTATTACTCGGTTTCATCGGTTCCACGTCATGCATCAACAGGCACATGGCCGACCTGGCCTGGACCTTGGGGCGCCACGCACACAAGCAGTATTCGGGGATGACCCGGCATCTGGGGCAACGTTCGGCACGCGAGCCGCGTGCGACAAAGGGGCTGACGGCACGGGCCAGGCGTTGGGTACGCAGACGGAAGACCGCATGACTCATAGCGGGCGCCGTTGTGAAGCGATGAAAATCGACACGGGCAAAACTCGGGGCAGCAAAAGTGCCGGCAGTTTACCAGAGCCGCCCAACCAATACGCCTGGCCGTCGCGGCGACAGGTCACCTATAATCCCGCGCCACTGAACGCATAGCGCAGTGACGGGTCTATGGACCAGTAACCGAATCAGGAGAGTTTCATGCTGCGTCTTATGTTGCGTCTTGCCGCCCCGACCGTCGCCCTGGCGCTGGTATTACCCGTAGGCGCCCAGGCAGCCTCCCTGGTGGAGCTGCAAATGAACAAGAAACTGCAAAGCGTCGCGGCAGAAAGCAACAAGGACCTGCCCAGGGAAATTGATGAACAAACCCTGGAAGTGGCCTACACCGTCGAAGGCATGCAACTGATTGACCATCTGAGCGTCCTGCCAGAGCGCGCCGAACAGATGCGCGCCAACCCCAAGGCCGTGTATTTCCAGCTGGGACAGAGCGTCTGCCTGAATAAAGGCTATCGCGAATTGATGGCCAAGGGCGCGGTGATGCGCTACGAAATCACCGAAAACAAGACCAACCGCCCGGTGGCGTCGGTCAAGTTCGTCGAAGCGGATTGCCCGGCTCCGGCCAAGAAGAAAAAGTAAGTCCCTCCCCAAGCGCCAACATGGCCCCTGTTGAGCTGTGCAGCAGCCCTGAAACCTGAGTTGTCGGCCTATCTGCCAGACCTCAGGGGGGCTGCTAAGCAGCCCAACGGAAGACAAGCCTCCTCGCCACAGCCCTTCCTGCAAAACCTTGATCAATCCCTATTAAGTTATTGCCAGACAAGACTTTAGGGGCTCATGATCGAGCCATCCGGTAACATTTCCAGGGCAAAAAAGGTTGCCCTCGCGCGACTTGCAGTGCAAAGGTTTTTAATCACAAGGAACATACAGAGCCTGTTTCGTCGCCGTCAGCAGCCTGCACTAAGACGCCGGGGCTCTGTAACGAAGGAGAAGCTGAATGCCTGATCAACCGAATGACCTGCTGAATCGTCATTTTCCAGGAAACGGGACCGACCTCGCCCAGCAGGTCGAAGCGCAACTCAACCTGATTGCCCCCAGTAGCCCGAATATTTCGCTGTATCGCGACATGATCCTCACCGTGCTGCGCATGGCCCAGGATGACCGTGACCGCTGGAACGCCAAGATCACCTTGAAAGCAATCAATGAACTGGACCACGCGTTTCGTGTGCTCGAACAGTTCAAAAGCCGCCGCAAGGTCACCGTCTTCGGTTCGGCCCGCACCCCAGTGGAAAGCCCCCTCTACGCCCTGGCCCGCGAAGTGGGCGCGGCCCTGGCCCGTTCGGACCTGATGGTCATCACCGGTGGTGGCGGCGGCATCATGGCTGCCGCCCACGAAGGCGCCGGACTGGCCCACAGCCTGGGGTTCAATATCACCCTGCCCTTTGAACAGCATGCCAACCCGACCATTGATGGCACGGAAAACCTGCTGTCGTTCCACTTCTTCTTTACCCGCAAGCTGTTTTTCGTCAAGGAAGCCGATGGGTTGGTGCTGTGCCCGGGTGGCTTCGGCACCCTGGATGAAGCCTTGGAAGTCTTGACCCTGATCCAGACCGGCAAGAGCCCGCTGGTTCCAGTAGTACTGCTGGACGAGCCCGGCGGTGGATTCTGGCAAGGCGCCCTGGACTTTATTCGCAGCCAACTGGAGGCCAACCGCTACATCTTGCCCACCGACCTCAAGCTGGTGCGCCTGGTGCACAGCGCCGAAGAGGCAGTGAACGAAATCAACCAGTTCTACGCGAACTTCCACTCCACCCGCTGGTTGAAACGCCAGTTTGTGGTGCGCATGAACCACCCTCTCAGCGAGCGTGCGTTGGCGCATATACAGACGGCATTCGCTGACCTGCGGCTGAGTGATGACTTCCAGCAATTGGCCTATGGGGGCGAAGAGCACGATGAAGCGCACTTCAGCCACCTGACGCGACTGGTGTTCAACTTCACCGGGCGTAATCAGGGGCGGTTGCGGGAGTTGGTGGATTACATCAACTTGCCGGAGAACTGGGCCCAAGCCCAGGGTAAAACACAGCAACGCGTAGCGCCGGAACCGGCGTGAGGCCGTAAAACGCAAAAAAGGCCCGCTATTTTCATAGCGGGCCTTTTGTTTTAGTGCTGTTTTATGTGGGAGCTGTCGAGCCCCTTTGATCGCCGCTTGCCGAAGAATCAGTCGTCCAGATCTCGACCGCTCAACAAGCGGCTGATCATCTCCATTGAAAACCCGCGATAGCTCAAAAAGCGCCCTTGCTTGGCACGCTCACGGGCATCAATCGGCAGATGGCCGGCAAACTTGCGACGCCAAGTGTCTTCCAGTTGCGTTTGCCAACTGATGCCACACTCACGCAACGCTAGTTCAATATCGGCGCGCTGCAAGCCCCGCTGACTCAGTTCCTCGCGAATCCGCGCAGGGCCGTAGCCCGAGCGTGCCCGATAGGAAACAAAACTTTCGAGATAACGGGCTTCGGAAAGCAGCCCCTCTTCCGTCAAGCGGTCGAGGGCTGTTTCGATCATTTCGGGAGGGGCGCCACGCTGACGCAGTTTACGCGTCAGCTCGACACGACCGTGCTCGCGTCGTGCGAGCAGGTCCATTGCCGTACGCCGTACGGCAACCAGCGTATCGAGTACAACTGTCATCGTTGGACTCAGATATCAGCGTCGGCTTCTGCCATGTCATCAACAGGTTCGCGGTTGGCTGCTGCCTTGACGTCTGGCGCCGGGGTCAGCAGCTTGTCGCGGATCTGCTTCTCGAGGGTCGCCGCGATATCCGGGTTGTCCTGCAGGAACTTGGCCGAGTTGGCCTTGCCCTGACCGATCTTGCTACCGTTGTAGGCATACCAGGCACCGGACTTCTCGACAAAGCCGTGCAGCACGCCCAGGTCGATCATCTCGCCGTTCAGGTAAATACCTTTGCCGTAGAGGATCTGGAACTCAGCCTGACGGAATGGCGGAGCCACCTTGTTCTTCACAACCTTGACGCGGGTTTCGCTACCGACAACCTCGTCACCTTCCTTCACCGCGCCGGTACGGCGGATGTCCAGACGGACCGAAGCGTAGAACTTCAGCGCGTTACCACCGGTGGTGGTTTCCGGGCTGCCGAACATCACACCGATCTTCATCCGGATCTGGTTGATGAAGATCACCAGGCAGTTGGCGTTCTTGATGTTACCGGTGATTTTGCGCAGCGCCTGGGACATCAGACGGGCTTGCAGGCCGACGTGCATGTCGCCCATTTCGCCTTCGATTTCAGCCTTTGGTACCAGGGCTGCCACGGAGTCGACCACGATCACGTCGATGGCGTTGGAGCGCACCAGCATGTCGGTGATTTCCAGGGCTTGCTCGCCGGTGTCCGGCTGCGAAACCAGCAGGTCGTCGACATTGACGCCCAGCTTGCCAGCATATTCAGGATCCAGGGCGTGCTCGGCATCGACGAACGCACAGGTGGCGCCCATTTTTTGTGCCTGGGCAATCACCGACAGGGTCAGGGTGGTTTTACCAGAAGACTCCGGACCGTAGATTTCAACGATACGGCCTTTTGGCAGGCCGCCAATGCCGAGCGCGATGTCCAGACCCAGAGAGCCAGTGGAAATAGCCGGGATCGCCTGACGGTCGTGATCGCCCATACGCATTACGGCACCCTTGCCGAATTGACGTTCGATCTGACCCAGGGCCGCAGCCAAGGCTTTCTTCTTGTTGTCGTCCATTAAAGTCCTCACGTAATCAATAAGGCCTGACGGCCAACACCTGTATAAGTAGACAGTATTGTTCCATAAAGATCGGGGATCGCCTACCCCTGATTTTCTATTTCTGCTGCAGCTCGTCGCAACAGCCCCTCTAATGCGGCTTTTACCGTTTGTCGGCGGACCTCGTCGCGGTTGCCGGGGAAGTGCTGGCACTCAGCCGTAACCTCGTCACCGACACCCCAGGCCAGCCAGACAGTACCCACCGGTTTGTCCGGCGAGCCGCCATCGGGGCCCGCCACGCCGCTGACCGCCACCGCAAACCGCGCCAGGCTTTTTTCCTGGGCGCCCCGGGCCATGGCCTCGACCACTTCACGGCTCACCGCGCCGACCTTGGGAAACAACCCTTCCGGCACATTGAGTTGACGGGTCTTCTGGCGATTGGAATAGGTCACATACCCGGCCTCGAACCAGGCCGAACTCCCCGGAATACGGGTGATGGCTTCGGCGATGCCGCCACCGGTGCAGGATTCGGCGGTGGTGACGTGGGCATTGAGCACCTGCAAACGTCGGCCAAGTTCGGCGGCGAGTTGGGTAATTTCCTTCACGGTCGTCTCCAGGAAAGTGCGGGGGTTTGCCTACCCTACAGGAGCTCATCGGCCACGCAAGCTGCAGACGGCTTCAACAGATTACCGGGTGATGGCACTTACATACGCCTGGCAGGCCCGCAACGCGATCAGTCCGTTATCGCCGGCATCGGTGATGCCGATAATTCGTTGAGCATGCGCCGGGTCAAGTCGACCTCGCGGGGCTCCATGAACCACGCTGCTGGCGGCGGTGGCCGGCATTGCGCGGCCATTGGCGGGGTCGGTGGCGTCGAGAAGGACTGACAAGCGCACATCAGCAGTGGCCAACCGATCGCGCAGATAAACCTGGTGACGCTGTGCATCGCTCAACTCCCGCGTGTGTTGTTGATCGCTGGCGTGAAGCTGTTGCTCCAACGCCCGGCGCCTGTCCTGTTCGGCCCGGTATTGGCCCTGTGCTTCCTGGCTTTGCCGGTTGAGCAGGGCTGAATGCCGTGCGGCCTGGCGCTCAAAGGCCAGGCCATGACGCCAGGCCTGGACCTGCCAACTGGCTGCCGCCGAGATAGCCATCAGCAGGGCAACCGCCCATATGCGCCCGCTCAACGGCATAACACCGCCCTCGCCTTTTCCCACAGCTGTTGGCGGTGCTCCAGTCCGTTGAGGCCACCATTGATACGGCGGGTGATGGTGGTGAATTGGTCCTGGTCGGCCAATTCATTCAAGCCGTTGCTGTGCCAGAACCAGGCGGCGGATTCGGCCGCCCATTGCGGCTGCTCCAGCAGTTCGGGGAAATGCAGCAGACGTTCATCGCCAAACAGCGCCCGGCTGCAGGCCAGGTAATTGCGCCGCCCGGTAATCTGGATCAAGCCGCGGCCCCGGTACTTCTGGCCGTCACCGTCGGCGTCGGGAGTGTTGCCCAGGCGTGCAGCCAAGGCGCCCGTGTCGTATTTGCTCAGGTAGTGCTCGCCGCCCAGTTCACGCACGTAACGCAGCTCGCCGGACTCGTGCCCGACCTGGGCGATAAAGGCCGCCATCCGCTTAGGCCCGGTGATGTGTCGATGGAGCATGGCGGCGTTCAGCGCCAGAATAAAAACGCCCGCTTGGGCGCGGGCGTTAGGCAGGATCTGTTGCAACTGCTTCAGCGTGATCATCCTTGATCTCCAACCATTTAAGAGGCCAATCCACGGGCCATGATCGAACTGCGATACCCCGTCGTCGTGTCGCCTACATGGGTCACCTTGTCAATCGACCAGCGCCCCTGCATATAGCCCGGCCAGGTTTCATCCAGCAACAACAGGCCTTCGGCGGACAGCAACGGGTTACCAGGGCAGTCGATGGTGATGCTCAAACCTTCACGCCCCACCCGGCGCAACTCGCCCTGTGCCACTGAGCGCGCTTCGGTTTCACTCTGGCACCGTTGGCGCAACGTCTTGAACGGCGCGATCCCCACCTCGACCACGCGCTGGCGAGAGGCCGCGGCATCCCACCAACTGACACGGCACCCCTGGTATTTGGCCCGCGCATTTTCATCAACCCGGGCACTGATAAACGCCTGCTCGCCGGGACGGTTGTCATGGGTCACCGACAGCCGCACATCCGGCAGTTGCTGGCCCGAGAGCGACTTGACCTGGCCGCTTTCCGCCAGCACATACAGCTCGTTGACCGGCTTGGTCACCGCGTTGTAACGCCCGGCCAGGCGGGTGATAAAGCCCATGTCCGTCTCGTTGGACTGGTCGATATGATCAATCGCAATCCCATCCAGCGACGGCGCCACCCTGGGCGAAAACCCATGCCGCGTCGCCAGTTGGCGAAACAGCGCACCGAGGGTCGTGGGCCCATGGCTGGCGGAACGGCGCTGGCGGTAGCCACTCTGGTCCATCACGCTGAACGGCGCCGCCGTGGCCACAATCACCAGGCGCATGGGAAACAGGTAAGGCGTGCGCTGGGTAATCACAAACTCGCCTTTTTCCACCAGGCCCGACTCGCGGTAACCCACGCGCAAACCGATCTTGGCGCCCAGGCTCGGCAGGCCTTCCAGGCCCTCGATATTGATGGTCAGTTCGAGGCGGTCGGATTCGATCCCCGCCGCGTCGGTGTGCTTCCACTGCATCAGCCGTGGGTTGATCAAGGCCGCGTTGGCGCCATAAATCTCCACGACCGGGGTAAATCCCATTGCCATGTTGCCTCCTTAATCCCAGGCCGAAACCGGCTTTGCAACACCCGGTTGCGCGTCCATCTCGGGCACGATCACCCCGATGCCCGCCGGCAACACTGGGCCATACTCGGCAAGCCCGGGGTTCAAGCGCCAGAGGGTTTCTTCGGCCGCGTCATCGCACCGCCCCAGCTCACGGTAGAGCAGGAGGTTGACCGAATCACCGGCAATACTTCGGACTCTACGCATTGATAAATTCCTCCAGCACCAGCGTCCACTTGATCACCATGGCAGTGCCGTCATCAATCACACTGGCCTGGTTTTCCGTGACCGCCGTAATGCGCCACAACCCCCAATTGCGGCCGATGCCATCGACCAGCGGCAGCGGTGCCCGTGCATCCTGCAAGGCGCGCAATTGGTCCAGGCGCTGCATGCCGACGGCCGCCATGGCGGTTCCATTGAAGGTCAGTTTTTCCAGCTTCTGACCGTTCTGTCGCGACTGGGGCTTGCTGGCAATAATCTCCAGGTCGCCCCAGCCACCATCACTGCTGCGCTGGAGCGCGGAATAGGCGAACCCTCGGGACAGCCCGAAAATAAAGTCGCCCAACACCATCTGCTGTCGCATCAATCACCTCCGTCGGTCAGTGCCGCATTGCGCCGAACCGCCAGTGAATCGCTGAGCATCGGCACGCATTGGTTTTGCAGGCTTTGCAGGACCCGGTCGACCACCTGCTGGGCATCGGCAGGGTTGACGCCGGTGATCTGGATGCTCGGCGCCAGGGTGACCTGGACGTTGTCCGAGCGGGCGCTGTTGAGCTCTTTGCTCACGGCATCGGGCGATGGCAGGCGGTCACTGGGGCCGAACAATTTTTCACCGAACCAACTACCGCCCTCGCCGCCCAACAGGCTACCGATAACGCCGCCCACCGCAGTGCCCACGCCAGGGAATACCAGGGTGCCAAGGGCCGCTCCGGCAGAAGCGCCGGCCCATGCGGCACCGGCTGTACCGAGGCCGCTGCCGACGGCTCGCATGTTGCCGCTGCGCACGCCCCGGACGACGTTGATGGCGGCATCGGCGGAGCGCAATGGCGTCAACCTGCGCACGCCTATAGACCCCAGCCGGCTCAGGGTTGGGACCAGGCGGGAGGCTGGGGCCTTGCGCAGGCCGAGGGCTGATGCACTCTTTAATAGCAACGCCTTGCCTGCGCTCAACCCACGGGTAGAAACCCTTCGCAGGCTAGCGCTTACCGAACTCACCCGCGCCAGGAACCCCGTTTTCAGGCCGTCAAACACCTTGCCTGCGCGCTCGCCCAGGCTCCTCATGATTGCCATGGGCCCAGTGGCGCTCCTGCCGGTCCCTGAGGTTTTTCTCGGCACCGGTGGACTTGTGCGGCCAGTGCCGTTTTGCCTCACCGTTTTTCGTGACCCTTTGGGCCCGTAACGAGCCCGCCCGGTCAAGGGTTCGCTGGCGCCTGGGCAGCAGCAGTCCTTGCTATCATCCCGGAACAATTTCCCGACGTAGGGCAACTTGCCCAGCGTTGCATCGACTACCTTGCCCGATACCCGGCTCTTGACCGTATCAAGCAAGCTTTCACCCACCCATTTGGAACTCTTGCTCAACCAGGACTCAGTCGCCGAGGCCTTGTCTTCGGGCGCAGCTTGCGGCGCACTGGTCATGGTTTCAGCGACCGTGCCGCCCAGCGGCCCACCCGTGATAAACAGGGTGCCATTAAGGGTTTCCAGGCTCTCGCGCAGGCGCACCTGTTCCTCGGTCAACGCGTGGATATGCAGGCTGGCGTTGGCCAGGGCCAGGCTCAGCTCAGACGGCGGCTCGGTTGCGCCGCCCACACTGGAGGCGCCAACCAGACTTTCGTCCTGTGCTTCAAGCAGGCCCGGCAGTTGCAAGGCGCCACTTTCGGCCAGTGCGGGAAAGGTCATCCAGCGTTTGTCTTCGTCGGCGAGCTTGAGCGTATATCGAGGGTCTTGCATCTCGCTCTACTCCTATTTGACGCCAAGGCGATTGATCGCGATGTCGTAGCGGCGCAATGCTTTTGCGGCATCCCATTCGAGGATTTCCGCTTCGTTTACCGAGTAAACCAGCGGTACAACGTCGAGGATTACTTCGATGTCGCGCTGCGAAAGAAGTCCGCCGGTTTGTTTAAAAAATCGTCGATGCGCTCCTGCAATTCCGTCCAATCAGGCACCGTCAGGCCGTCCAGATCGGGGATCATCAGGCCGGTGCAGTGCGAGGTAATGAACTCGGCGCGCTCTTTGTTGGTGGCGAGTTTTTTCATCACTTTGGTGGCACGCAGGGCAGGCATTTCCAGGGTGACGCTGGTCAATACGCGGCCGGCCACTTCCAGTGGCAGCAGCAGTTGCACCTCCTCGCCAGGCTCGGTGGAACCTTCCAGAAAGAACGAAGCCGGGCGCGTCGACAGGTCGTGCACGTACTGGACGATGCTCACGTAGTCCGGGCGCTTGAGTTGGTCGAGTTCCTTTTCCGAGAGGCCGGTGGCCAGTTTGGCCAGCTCGAAGAACTGGTCGTCCTCATCATCGCCCGCACGGGCCAGGGCCTGTTTTTGTGGGGCGTAGAACAAGGGTTTGAGTTGGATCTGCTCGATCGTCGCACCGCTGTCGGCGGTGATGGGCGCCAGCAGGATATGCAGGGGTGGCTTCCAGGCCATGGGCGAAATTCCTTGATGAACAATGTGAACACGTGGACACGGTCAATGTGGGAGCTGGCTGGCCTGCGATCGCGCTGTGTCAGCAGCCTCATTTGTCACTGGTAGACCGCTATCGCAGGCAAGCCAGCTCCCACACTGGCCGTGCCTATTTCCGATTCGTGGAAGGGCTTACGGCATCAACACCGCACGCCGGGCATCGCCGAGGATGTCGACGCCGTTGAGCACAAACTTCTGGGTGCGCACGTCGATGTCGATCACCGGCACGCCGTTGTCCAGGCGATGGTAGGTGCGGCAGGACAGGTCCAGGGTGGTGGTGGCCTTTTCGCCCATCTTCAGCTTGGCTTCCTCCAGGGATTTGAGCTTGCCGCCGACGGTGTGGTAGGTGAAGTAGGTCTTGCCGTCCTGGTCCTGGCCCGCTTCGCGCACGTTGAGCAGGATGTCTTCGCCCAGGCGCACGCCCAGGGCCAGCATGATTTCGGGACCGGCGCCTTGCAGCACCAGCTTGGCGTTCAGCACCTTGGCGCTCTTGGCCATTTCTTCGGCGATAAAGCGCCCGCCGGACATGGACTCCATGTCGAACTCGATCTTCGGCGGGCTGAATTCCTCAACGGTCGCCGACAGCGGCAGGCCTTGGAGGGTGGCCGCAATGGCCTGTCTGACTCGGTTGGTAAACATTAGAGAACGTCCTCCAGGAACTGCTCGATGATTTCATCGCGGGCATTGAGTTGATAAACCATGTGTTCGTTCGGCGCGTAGCGGCCGTAGTCGATCACGATGAACCAGGTGCCGTTCTTGTACTTCTCGACACTGTTGAGTTCCGGGTGCAGGTACACGCTGCCGCCAGGGATGGTTTCGTCGGCCACCAGGGTTTGCAGCCAGTCGTTGATGCGCTTGACCTCCTGGTCCATGAACGACTTGGTCAGGTTGTGCGCCATGGCTTTCTGCCCGGCCTTGACCAGCTTGCGGCTGATGGCGTCTTCCAGGCCGACATAGCTGATGAACTTGCCGGTGATGGAGCGGTTACCCAGCAGCGAGAAGCCGCCGAGGATGGTGCGCGCGTAGTAGCTCACGCCGTAACGGTTGAGCAGGTCGCCTTCGGTGGAGGTATCGAGGATGTTGTACTCGACCACGCGGGACACGTCTTCGGCGAAGGTCACCTGGTTGCCCGGGCTTTCCCATTGCTTGACCTTGGCCAATGCGGCGATGGCCAGGGACGACGGCGCGAGGAACACGTTTTTCTTCGCCGCCTTGGAGTACACCGACGGCATGTTGTGCACCAGCAGGCAGCGGTCGAAACCCAGGTCGGCACCACCCAGCTCGCCGCTGTAGGTCACTTGGTCGGCGACGCTGGCGTCTTTGCCGTCCAGCACCACACGGGCCTTGATACGCTTGCCGAACGCGGCAAATTCACCGGCCACCGCCTTGGTCCCGGTAAAGCCCGGGGCACCGATGATGGTCAGGTCTTCGGGGACGCTGCTCAGCGCCGCGAGGCCCAGTTTGCGACCGGTTACCGGCTCATTGCCGCCGATCACGTTGTTGAGGGTATCGGCCGGGGTCGCGCCCTCTTCGACGATCACCACATACACCGGCACCTTGACCACTTTGAGGATCTGGTACACCGCATGAAACAACGTGCCCGACTCGGCGCCCGTCGGGTCCAGCAGCGCCTGGGCGGTGAAGCTGTTGATGCGAAACGGGGCGTTTTTCGGGATCGACAGGTGCGCATTGGGCGCGGTGCCGACCAGACCGATCACGTTGTCACCCAGGCCACCCATGGCCTCGGGGGATTCGCTGGCATTGACGGTGATGCCGTTATGCTCGAAGTTCAAAACCTCAGCCATGATTATTCAGCCTTCTTGGTGACGGCCTTCTTGGCCGGTGGGGTGTCTTGGGCGGCAGCCAGCACGCTGGTCAATTCCAGGCGGCCGGCGGTGCGCAGGGCGGTTGCTTCGACGTCCAGCAGGTCCAGTTCCTGGCCGACGGCGGACCAGTGGCCACCTCCGGTGGGGAATGGGATGAGGACGGTGTAGGTTTGGCGGTTGGCCATGGGGGGACTCCAGAAATGCGAAAGCCCCAGCGATGGGGCTTTCTTGGATGCGAAAAAAAACCGCTTTCGCGGTGGGGGGGACTACTTACCTTCAGGCAGTGGGAAGCGAGCCTTGATATCGGCAACCTTATCCCGCCACACCTTTTCAGAAGCCGGTTTTTGATCGTATTGCCACTCCAGATAAAGTGGGTCTGCTTCTGCGACGTAAGCCGCGCGCCGCACTTGCTGGGTAGCAACTACATGCTGCGCCACTAACGCTTCATCAATAACATTTACTGGAACGCCAACACCAACAAGATACTCGTAAGAACACTCACTATATTTGCGCGAAGCAAACTCCAAACTTTTTATAGTTTCCATTTAGTTTAATCCCTAAGATTCGTTAGAGCATTTGACATATCCTGAGAAATAAGCCCAGCCCATGTAGGAGCACCCTGCCGAACCATTTCTATCCCATATAAAGAAAAAGGGATAGAAACGTTATGGTAGCTCCCCATTAAAAACTGATACCCTGTAGCAATCGGCAAAGTGCTAACAGACACCTTATTCAATAAGACATTCCGCATAAACAAGTCAGCAACCCCAATTGACCCAGACGTATGCTGATACATAAAGGCACCATTATTCAACTCTACTGCGCAATGCTGAAGCATAACAAAGCTTTTAGAATTATGGGTTTTCACAAATGACGTACGCCAAATATCATGCCCTTTACCTTGAAGCGCAGAGGAAAGTTTCGCCGTTTTTAATCTGCACCCATAAAAGAGCAACACCGAGTTGTACCCAAGATGAAAACCGCCCGACTGAACCCTATCATCTTCGCCTATAATAGAATCAGTCTGCAGCTCCACATAGGAGCTAGTATCATAAGCTTCAAACTCACTAGGCTGGATAGAAATCGTCTTATTGTCACAGACCTGATCTTTTGCCAATGAATACACAGAGCCGGGCCTGAGAATAATAGAAACCCTACCTCCTGAAGTCATTCTTGCAAAGGCTCCAGCAATAGTCTTCACTGCCGTTGCCCAACTGACACCATCGTTCGCGTCACTCCCAGCGACAGCATCTACATAAAGCGCAACATCCATCGTCCTTCGTACTGTTTGAGGAACAACAGTGACCGCCTGCTGTACTTTTAGATCAATATCACCAATCTTAGCCGCGATCATTTTTGTCAAATCATTCGCAGCATCAACTACCGCAACCAACTTTTGCTCTGCGCTCAAAATATAATTCCTTTTAATTAGCCTGCAAAATCCATAGTTTACCTATCACACAAACCAAAACATCAAACCACTAGCCATTCTCTAAAGCCATAACACGAAACAAGATAGCCACTCCTCTGTTCATATTGTCGATAGTGGCAACAGAAAGCACCGCTAACTCCTCAGCCATTAACAGATTAAGGTTCTCACTCCCCACCACAATCGTCACGCTATCCGCCGGCAACGGCGAAATATCCAACGTAAACTTCTGCAGCACCCGAGCAGCCGCCGCCTTATACGTCAGCAACTGCCCCGCCACCGAATACACGGCCAACAACGTCCCACTGGCGAGATAAAACCCAAACTCGCCAATCTCATACTCGCCATCGCCATCAAACAGCGCGGCCATGCGCAGTTGGCGCTGGCCCAGGTCTTCGTAGTCCACAATCGCCACCCGCTGGCGCTCATTGCGCAGGGCGGTTTCGTTGCCGGTGGGGTTGTAGCGGCCGGTGCCGGCGGCGATGTGGGTGATTTCGCCTTTCAAGCCTTGGTTCTTTGCCTGCAGCACTTCATCCAATCCCTTGGAGGTGAAGCGCACCAGGCGTGTGATGTCATCGGTCATGGCTGCGCCCTGAGGTCGTAGTCGTTAATGGTGTAGTGCTGGGCCACGCCCGCACTGTTAAGCCTTGAACTGAGCATCAGTTCCGGCAGCGCGCCCCACAGCGACAACTCGCCGTCGCTCAACGCCCGGTGGGCGGCGCCGGTCATCGGCAGCCCACCGTGCACTTCATGCACCAGGGTGATGGTGGCTAGGTCGCGCTCGCTCTTGGCCGCGTTGATACGGCGGATCAAGCGGTTGTGGTCGCCACTGGACCAACTGCGCCCGATGATCGCCTGCACGTCGAAGGTGTAGGGCTGGGCCTGTGGGCGCTGTTGGTACCAGGCCAGAATATTGGGGGTAAACCCCAGGGATTCGACCGCGTGGCTCAACGCCTTGGGCGTACCGGCCTGGCGCTGGATTTGCCAGGACAGCGCCACCGTGAGGCGTTTTTCGGTTTCGTCGGCAGAGGCATTCCACTCACTGACGCCGCGGTCGGCGGCCAGGTAAGGCAGGAACGGCGCAGGCGTTTGCAGCGGGTTCATCAGCGCCGGGAAGGGCGGGACGACCCGTTCGAGCAGTCGACCAAAGCCCAGGTCCAGCGCCTTCTCCAGCGGTGAACTGTTGGCGGGCAACAGGCTGGGAGATTGTTCAGTCATAAGCTGCGCACCTCCACCTCGACACCCGTGCAATACGGGGCCTGGAACGCCGTGGTGATGATCGGCGCCAGCGGCTCGAGAATCTCCAGCTGCGCCGCCCCGGCGGTGTGGATGGTGTAGTCGATCCAGCTCGGGTCCACGCGCCCTTCCAGGCAGTGACAGGACTCGGCATAGGTCTGCAGCAACTGCTGGGCCGCCACTTGTGTCAGCCCCGAGTCCGGGCCGGCGTTGATCTTGGCCACCACGCGGATCTTGTACGGCACGATCTGCGCGCCCTGCACCGTGACCCAATCGGTTTCCGGACGTACATCGGGCCGGGCGAAATGGCGCCGCACCCCTTCAAGCAAATCCGCCGACGGCGTGCCATTGCCGGTGCGGGACAGCACGGTGACCATGACTTGCCCAGGCGCGGTGCGCCGGGCGTTGCCGTCCTTGACCTGGGCGGCATAGCCATCCGGGTCGAAGGTATAGCTGACCGTCACCACCCCCGCAGCCGTACCGTGGACTTTCACCGCCGGCCGCTCGCCGAGGGTAAAGACCTCGCGCCGATACTGCATGCGCGAGCCGGCAGCCGGCGCGTGGGGGGCCAGGTAGTAACGCAGACGGGCATCATCATCGCTTTCCAGGGTCGGCGGCACGGGCGGGAACGCCGCCGGGTCGCCGGGGTCGAGCACCTGGCGCTCCAGGCCCATATCGGCCAGGCGCGCATCCAGGTTGCTGCCGGTGGCCCACCACGCCAGCATCTGCTGGATGCGCGCGTTGTACTTGCGCTCATGGGTTTGCAGGCGCACACAAAACGCTTCCAGGGCCAGGGTCAGCAACTCGCTTTCGTTATCCAGGCTGACCTTGAGCTTGGCCGCGCTTTGCGGGGCGCGGGCGGCGACATAGTCGACGACAAACGCCTTGAACTGCGCCAACAGCGGCTCGAACTCGTCGACGGCGATCAGGTCGGGCGGCGCCAATTGGTTCTGCCCGGGGATCAACATGCTCATGTCACCACCTCGAAGGATTGCTTGCGGTTTTTCCAGGTGCCGGCAAACCGCAGCAACAGGCCAGCGCCCTGGCGATTGGCGACGATGACTTGCGGATCAAAATCGGCGATGCCGTTCTGTGGGTTGTAAAAAGCCTGGGCAGCGTGGCTTTGGGCGAGGATCAACAGGTCGTCGCCCAGGTTCTGCCCCAGCAGTTGCGGGATCAGCGAACCGTACAGCGGGCGTTTCTGCCGTGTGCCCAAAGGTGTGGTCAGGGCCCGGGTGGCGCGCTGGACAAATTGCGGCCAGTCGTCCACCACGGCTCCGGTGTTTCTCTCTATTCCGATCATGGCAAATCCTTATGCCGTGCTGATAACTCGACCCTGGTGGTCCACCACCGGGCCACTCAAGTGAACGCCGGACGCATCCAGCAGCAGGCCGACTGCACCGACCTGCACGCTGATGTTTGCGGCGGTCATGACCAAACGGGCAGCGCCCAGACTCATTTCCACCTGCTCGCGAGAGCCAGTGAATGCCGTGGGGCCGTTGCTCCAATCCAGCACATGACCGGCGGCGTCGTAGGCGCTTTGCGTGCCGTCCGGGTAACGCCGGCTCGTCAGGCTGGCGACACTGGACAGCGGCGGGAAGCGATCACTGTTCAGGCCAAACAGCGCCACCGACTGCCCCCCGCCCTCGCCGCCGCCGTAGTTGAGCAGCAGGCATTGCTCCCCCACCGTGGGGATCCGCGTTTCGGTCTGCGCCCCGGCGCTGGGGTTGAAAAAGCGAATCGCCGGGGTCAGCAACTCGCCATGCCTGACCTTGCAGGTGTTGCTGGCCGCGTCGACCTCCTGGCACACGCCGATCCGGCAAAAGCTCTCGGCCCGCCGATAGAGGTCTTCAAGCTGGGTTTCCATCTGCGCCAGGCGCTCGACGATGGGCGCCAATTGCAGGCGTAACAGTGCGTCGAACATGGGGCTACTCCTGCAGGGGCCGGTATTGATCGGGGTCGTCGATATTCGACACCTCCCAGGTGCGGGCAAACAGCGGCTTGCCCATAGGGTCGTCAAGCAGCGGCGGGCCGATGTAGAGGGTTTGGTTGAAGGACACGGTCCAACTGTCGTACTGGGTGTCGGCCCCCGCCAGGGTCGATGGCAGCGCGACAATGTTGACTGGCACATCGCACTGGGCCGCCGGCAACTGCCAACGGTTATCCAGCACCAGGTCCATCAGCCGGCTCGCCAGGTCACAGGCGTCAAAAGCTTGCGCGCCTTCGGCGGCCATGACCTTGAGCGAGATCGACAACACATGGGCCTTGCGTCCTTCAAGGGAACGTACGCCCGGGCCATTACGCTCGACTGTGATTGCCACGGCGGTTTCATCCGCCGCCAGGATGCCCGGCGGGCTGCCCACCCGTAACGCCGGGAACGCCGTACGCAGGGCCTGGCCGATGGCTATTGGCAGTTGTGACGGTTTTTCAATGAGGGTCATGGTGTGGCTTCCTTGCAACGATCACTTTGAGTCCGGGGGCGAACCGGGCGGCTCATTCACCCCGATGCGCTTGGCGGCCCAGCGCTCGTAGAGGCCGATGGCGACGTCGGCACCGGCCATGGCGGTCAGGCAGCCGAGGGCGCCCGCCGTCCAGATCGACATGCCGGCGGCATACAGCAGCATCAACGCCGACACCCCGCACACCATGCACGCCCCGGAACGCAGGGCCAGGCGGCGGACCAGCGACCAACCGCGGGCACCCTCCTTGTCGGCGCGCCACATCTCCCCGGACACGCCGCCGATCAGGGCCAGAATAATCACCAGCCAGATAGGCATTTCTGCCAACGCTTGCTGCTCGTTTGTCATGTCACGCCTCCTGGAATGCGTAAAACCGGCAGGTGGCCGGTGCTTTGATAAATAGATGGATGGGTGTGTCGGTAGGCATTCCAAAAAGCCCGGTAGCCCGGGCTTTTCAGTAATGCGGTCCTTGGATCTTTCGGCGCTACTGGCGCGGTACGGATCTTTCCTCGATGTTTTTCCGACCACGATCCCTGTCTGCCGGATAACTGCTTGTGGTGCTTTACGCTGCACACCCGGGTCAGTTGCCAACCCTCTGAACCGTCAAGGCCGGTTCATCGCTGCCTGTTGTAAACCGTGGAACTAAAGAGCGTCGGCATCCTTGCCGGTGTTGCCTGGCGTCCTTGCCATCACTCGGTGGCGTCCATGCCAGTGTTGCGTGCCTTCCTTGTCTTCCTTGGCAGCATCCTTGCCGCCTCCACCAGACCTTGTTGGCTGGCTTGAGATGGAGAATATGCATGTATGCATATACAGTCAATGCACAAATGCATTTATTTTTACTCGGATAATGCATTGGCGCATAAACCCCTTGAGTGGTGGGCCCTGGGCGGTTTTCCATAGGCGAAAAAAAGCCCGCTCTCAGGCGGGCTGTTTCTTACAGAGAAGGGTTAGCGGGCGTACATGCCCCACCAGAAAACGTGACCGAGGATGCTGATCTGCTCTTCCTGGATATCCTGGAAGCTGTAGTCCTCATCCGGGTGCTCATCACGATTGAAACTGCGCAGGCGGATCCCCGAAGGCAGACGATAGAGCTGTTTGACCCGCAATTGACCGTTGTGATTGATGGCATACAAGTCGCCATCGACGATATCGCCGATCCCGCTCTTGCCGGCATTCACCCCCACCGTGGCGCCATCACGCAACACCGGCAGCATGCTGTTGCCGCGTACCGTCACACACTTGGCCTGGTCGAACTGCACACCGTTATGCCGCAGGCTGCGCTTACCAAAACGCAGGCTGGCCTTCTCGCTTTCCTCGATGACGAATCTTCCTGATCCAGCAGCCAATTCAACCTCGCGCAAAAAGGGGATCGACACCTCGTCATCATTAACGGGCGTGTCGTCGTCCCACAGGCTTATATCCTTGAGCTCCGAATGCATCGGGTCGCGCTCATCCTGCCACGCCGACCCCGCGCGCCCGCGCAACTGGTCGGTGCTCACCCGGAAGTAATCGGCGATACGCGAGATGTGCTTGTCCGACGGATCAACGATCTTGCCGCTGAGAATCCGTGACAGAGTGGATTGAGGCACGCCGGTACGCCGGTGAAGCTCCGTGGGGGAGATCCCGTCGCGATCGAGCAGCTCTCTTAAGACGATTGAAACGTTGCGTTTTTGCATAACGGGGATAGTGACGGGAGTTTTTGGGGTTGGCAAATGCTAATTTGCATATTTTGTGCATGGGGTATGTGGATGTACTGGCCGTTTGTGAACTGCGAAGCACGGACCTTGCATGTTAACCTTGCCGCCATCGCAAAAAATGCTGGGCCAAGCGCCCCCTTTGCCCCATCACTTTCAACGAATTTGCCTACTATCCAATGAGTAAAAACACCTCCGATCTGTCCTCCCACACCCCAATGATGCAGCAGTATGGGCGGGAGAAGGTCGCGCGCCGCTAAACTCGCGGCTTGCAGAGGTTTACTGTCTAAAACTCTACCGTCATTTAAACGAGTTTAAGCTCAATGAATGCGCGGCACGATGAGGTAGTATTAGACAGCAAAAACACCCCTCCACCGGCGTCCTGCCGACCGAACACCAAACCAAAATCCCCTACAGCTCGTCGCCTCACATCGCACAACCTGCAAACCTCGATTACTGTATGCACATACAGCATTCGGATTGACCCACCATGAACATCGA